>NZ_CP041614.1:300000-600000 GCF_007197555.1 Shewanella psychropiezotolerans | reverse complement strand
TCGACTCCGGGCAATGGGGTAATAGTGAAACCCAGGCGATCAGGGGTTCTCTGCAACTTGATGCTGGCAGAGTTACTCACCAGGGCTGAATAATTTGGCAGTGCTTCAAATGCTTGTGCAAGTGTCACCGAGGTCATCATCAACAAGCCAAGGGAGCGAAAATGCATGGGATAAGCATACTGGCCCACAGTCAGGCCGAATGCCTCTGACTCAGTTGCCTGCTCGGCCAGATGCCACAGCCGAGTCATGCGTTCAATGGCGATTCTGGAGTCGGGGGCTGATTCGACTTCATTGAGACATAAGCCCGCATTGTCAAATACAGCGTAAGCATCGACACCGGATGCACTCAAGGCTCTGGATACTGCGATGGCCCAGGCTGAAATCGTACTATATTTCAATTTATCTGGCATATGAGTCTGCATAGGCTTAGTCGATATTGAGGCCATTTTCAGGTATAAATCACAACAGATTTTATAAGTTACCCCTAGTAATATCACAAGCCTTGCGTAAAGCGCATTCCATTTTTAACCAATACCATCTGTAAATATAGTTAGCCTCCGAAATAACTTCCTGCGTTATACACATTTTTATGACGGGAATAACCAATAGAGTACTTCTAGCCATCTTCTTATTCAGAATTTAACACGACTACCCCCTAATAAATTAAACTAACAAACTGATATAAATGCATTTAATTAGCATTAAAAACATTTAATCTTGCCAACAATAATTCCGCTTTACTTCACTATAAAAAGTTCTAAAATCCGTCTCCCGATTTAGTCATTTAACCAAAAGTTAATTCTGTTCACTAGGAGATAAAGGTGGATACTACCGCCGTTCATGATTCAAAAAATAGCACCTTAGTTCCGGTCCTGGGTCTGTCATTTTTTGCTGTCGCCTCTGGCTTCTTAATGAGCCTGATCCCGCTGTCTTTGACTTCGTTTGGACTGGATCACACCTTAGTCCCTTGGCTCGCTAGCATCTTCTATTTAGGATTACTCATTGGCGCCACCAGCGTCGAGAAAGTCATTAGTAAAATTGGCCACAGGGTCGCTTTTATCGTATTTCTCTGCCTCTTGATTGCCAGCATCATCACTATGTTACTGCTGCCCATCGAGCCAGTTTGGCTAGGGGCAAGATTTATCGCGGGTATGGCAGTGGCCGGGGTCTTTGTAGTGGTAGAATCCTGGCTATTAATGGCGGATAGCGCCAAAGCCAGAGCCAAACGCTTAGGCCTATATATGACCTCACTCTATGGTGGTAGTGCGCTGGGGCAATTGGCTATAAGTCCATTAGGCACCGACGGGATAACACCTTTCCTCTATGTGATTGGCTTGTTGATGTTGGCCGTATTGCCGCCTCTACTGATTAAATCGGGACAGCCTGAAAAGAAAGCCCAAGAAAAGATGCGCGTTAGCGAAATAAAGAAGTTGAACCGCCCGGCAATCATAGGCTGCTTAATTTCAGGCTTACTGCTTGGCCCGATTTATGGACTTATGCCTTCGTATATTTCGGCTCAGGCAGCTCAGACTCAATACACAGGTGTTTTAATGGCCTCTATCGTCTTGGGAGGCATGTTAATACAGCCTTTGGTGAGCTATCTCTCCACAAGAGTAAGCAAGAGCTTGTTGATGGCCATGTTCAGTTTGTTAGGTACACTTGCGGTTGTGGGCTTACTTGAATCTCAATCCCTGCTGTTAATTGGAGTCAGTTATCTGGTTTTAGGCGCAGCTAGCTTCGCTCTCTACCCTATAGCGATTACCCTTGCTTGCGATGCACTGCCTATGACTAAAATCGTATCGGCGACTGAGATCATGTTACTCAGCTACAGCGTAGGCTCAGTTGTAGGGCCTCTTTTAGCCACTAAGCTAACGCAGAGCAGTAATGGCATACTCTATTATCTTGGCGCCATCATGCTGACAACCTGCCTGTATATGCTCATCAAAAGCATAGAGAAACTAGAGTCAGGACATAAATCTGTGGCGGGTTTATAACCCCCTATTACTGGGTTATATAAGTAAAACTAAAAAAGCGCTGAGCTATCAGCGCTTTCTTTCTAATTAGAACCTAGTGTAGCACTTCAAAAATGATAGTTTCCCACTACATAGCACCTTGCGCTTCAGCCCCTTCACTGGCTAAGTAATCACGGATTTTCTGGCTCGATGCCTGATTATAGGGACTACGATATTCAGGGCCTCGCATCTCATTCACTTTAACGCCTAAGTTTACATCTGCCTTGTGACTAACAAGAAACTTCACCATATCTAAGTGACCACGGCGACTGGCATTGATAAGCGCAGTCTCATCACCTTGAACAATGGCATCGATCTTAGCGCCATGATCCAGCAATAACTCGGCAATGTCCTGCTCGTTCCTGGCGGCTGCTATGATCAGCGGATTACCGTCACCTCGGGACGCTTGATTAGGATTGGCTCCTAATTCAATAAGCTTCTCTACCATAGCAAAGTTACCCTTTCTCACCGCCACGATAAGTGCTGTACCATCACCAAACAGCGGCGTATTAATATCGGCGCCATCATTGATTAGAGACTCAATCACGCTAATCCTGTTCCCTTGTACCGCGGCGACCAGCAGCTCTGCGTCGTCTTGATTCATGGCATCTGTGGCGATATGACTGGCCTGCTCCACCAGTGACCCCTCTAAACCCACCTTAGCAAATGGGGC
Source organism: Shewanella psychropiezotolerans (assembly GCF_007197555.1). NCBI lineage: Bacteria > Pseudomonadati > Pseudomonadota > Gammaproteobacteria > Alteromonadales > Shewanellaceae > Shewanella > Shewanella psychropiezotolerans. The sequence goes on along the minus strand of NZ_CP041614.1, from coordinate 597,315 downwards.
GCTCTGCAATACCACAGTCGAAGTGAGCACAACCAGAGAAAGGCCAAGTAGCGAACCTAATTTTTTACCACGTAAATGTGAACTGTTTTCCATGTCTAATATTCCTTCTATGCGTATGAAAAGTTGCTTCTTTTTATTGAACATTGAGACGCCATGCACCAGAGGATTATGTTCTAATCCCACTTTGACGCTATTGAGCAGAGACTGAGCATAGGACGAACTATCGCCAGTTTGGCGCGCGGCAAATTCGTCACATGCCAGCTCTCGATTGAGATTGATCTGTTTATTAAAAATCGACAGCAAGGGGTTCCACCAAAATAGGCAGGTGATCAGCCTTTGCAGCAGAGAAAACCAGATATCGCTACGTTTTATATGACCAAGCTCATGATAAAGAATATTCTCAATATCTTGAGCCTCAAGCTCCTCTAAAAGCTTGGCTGGAAATAAGATCACAGGCTCCATATAGCCCACTACCATAGGGCCGGTAATATCATAAGACTTGAGTAACTTTGTCTTGCCCAGCTGTGGATAATCCTTCAGGTATCTAGCCGTTGGCACACGGATCCCTCTTCCAATCAAGCCTTGTGTGCTGCTCCATGCGATGACTAAGCCTATCAAGCGCTTTACCGTGCCAAAAGCCATGATGACCAGTAACAGCACTAACAAATATGCCAATACTTGAGTATCTTTTTGACGAGTATTCGCAGCATCTGAATCTTGAATTAATCCGCTTCTTCTTACTTCCTGCTTGTTTTGACTCCGAGTGTTCAGGCTAACTTGGCCATGCTTATTTTCACTGACTTCTATTGAGCCAATCGTCACGGCTGTTGATTGAGGGATGAACACACTGCTGAGCACAGGCAGCAGTATAGATAACACGAGTCCATGCATCCAAAGACTGGATTTAATCTCAGCACCTAGCCTGTTAACTAAACGGGTAAACATCGCTAATACGGTCAGTATCAACAGACTTTGCCATAGATGAGCGACGACGATTTCACTCAGATAATGAAATAGCTCGGCAATCACGGAGGCATAGGTCGAGTTAGCCATCACGCCCCCTTGTCCTGCTTACTCTTGTCTATCTTATCTTGCAGGGTTTGCAGGGTATCGAGATCGATATCATTCTCTTCGAGCAGATGCTGAGCCAGTACATCTGGCGAACCACCGAAAAACTGTTTTAAAACATTCTTCAATGCATCGCTTCTGGCCGAGGCTTTATTCTTCAACGGAAAATAGATGAAAGCCCTGCCCTCTTTACGATAATCTACATGACCCTTCTCATGTAAAATCTTAAACATGGTCTGCACTGTGGTGTGGGCGACGACTTTCGATTTTAACAATTCATCGGTGATATTACGTACCGATGCTTCTTTAACGCGCCAGAGGATCTCCATGATCTCCTGCTCTGAATCGGTCAATACAGCTTGCTTCTTTCTCGCCATGGTTCCATCCGATGATTTGTGAGTAACCTGAACTAGGCTAAACGTTAGAACTAACGAATTAGTTTTAAGGCTAACAAAGCATCAGATTAGTATCAACTAATTAATTAGTTTTTAATATTTCAAATTGTTTCACACATTATTCATTATTTTTAAAACTGTTTTTTATTAGTCATATAAGCATAAAAAGGGAGCAGTGAATCGCTCCCTTAAACTTGTTAGATCTAGATTGTCTGATAGAAAGCTAATTATCTTCCCGATGAGACTTGGCATACCAAGTTGCGAAGGGTTGCGCCGTCAATCCATGGGCAAAGATACTCATCAATACGGTCACGGTGACTACGGCATAGACTGTCTCAAAGCCCTCTATCGATCCCATCTCATGGGCCACGATCAATACATAAAGGATAGATGCGATGCCTCTGGGCCCGAACCAGGCGATAAAGAACATGGTCGACAGATCCAACTTAGCACCGATTAAGCTGATGATAACCGGCAGCATGCGCAGCACAGTCAGACTTAAGAAGGCATAGAGGACAACGTCTAAACTGATATGAGCCAAGGTGATAGGCACAAACGCGAGTCCAAACAGAAAGAAACTCACTAGGACAAATAACTCGCCTTCGGTCTCGGCAAAATCTTCGATATGCTGCCTTGTTGTCTCACAGGTATTACCGGCATAAAGCCCGGCAAAGAAGGCGGCGATGAAGCCATTACCCGACAGAGACTCCGCCAGATAAAACGACAATATGGCTAATGCTATAGGGATCAGATTCTGATAATTTGACTCCATCCAATTGCGTTTAACCGCCTTGACCGTGAGTATTGTGCCCAGATAACCTACGGCGCCGCCAACCAAGGCACCAAAGATGATCTGCTCGAACACATAGGCGACCCAAGAGCTATCTTCGGCCTGAGTCAGGCCACTGCTGATCATGGCCACCACAGTTAATACTAAAGGGAAGACGATACCATCGTTTAAGCCACTCTCCACATTGATGCTGGAGCGTATCTTCTTCGGCACTTTAGGATCAGACACCACCGCCTTACCCAATGCCGCATCCGTCGGCGTGAGCAATAAGGCTAGCAGAATAAGATAGATCAGGGGTTCATCGGGAAAAATCAGAGTCGCGACATAAATACCGGCAAGAATAGTGATTGGCAGACCGATAAACAGCAGCCTGGCGGGGATCTTCCAGGACTTTCGTAACAAGTTAAGATCCAGCAGGGCCGCATCGGCAAAGAGCACAAGCACCAGAGCAATTTCGACGATAATCGTCACAAACTCGGCATTGACCTCCACCTGAGTAATATTAAAACCGAAGGGCGAGAGCAATAGCCCGAACCCGGTAAACATCATGGGGCCAGAGATATTTTTCCGCGATAATGCCTTAGAGATATAGCCATAGAACAGCACAACCAATGCAATAACTAAAATGACTATATGTTCGTCCATGCTCAATCCCTGAAAGTTAGTTTTTGTTTATTTTTCACCGCTATAGAGGATAAACTAACAAACTCTCCCCCATTAGCTAACTTTGACTGGGCCGATCATAAGCTGAAGACTGCCGATAAAAGGACACTCGATAACTGATGCCGATTGGTATAATTACCTAACGATAATCACATCTTCCGAATTCATATTCAGTTCTGGCCGGTGACAATCCAGATAGCGGCTACGCTTCTTAAGCTTAAGTTGTTGCAGATCCACCAGAACCAGGCCGTCGATACAATCACCAAATTCTGCATCGATACCAAAATCCAGAAATTGCACCCCGCCGGGATCGCACAGATCGCCATATTGCTTATAGAGCGTCGGAACCGCGGTATCCATGCTGGCCAAGGTTTGCTTTAACACCTTGAAGCCTTGGCTATAATCCAGCCCATCGAACCATTGCGCTAATTGAGATTCCCGTTCCTTGGTAAAGGTATAAGGTGAATTCGAGCGAACCAAGTCGACACAGCCCTGAAATTGAGTCTGATAGAAATACACCAGCATCTCTTTTGCCTGCTCAGGTAACTGGTCACTGATGGAAACCGGACCAAACAGATAACGGATCTCGGGATGTTTGCTTAAATAGGCCCCAATCCCCATCCAGAGATAATCCAGACTGCGTTTGCCCCAATACTTTGGCTGTACGAAGCTACGTCCCATCTCCAACCCTTGCTCAAAAAAAGGATTAAATTCATCGGTGTATTGAAACAAAGATTGGCTATACAGACTCTTTTTACCTATTAGCTCGTGGACCTGTGTAGCACTGGCAAACCGATAAGATCCCACCAACTCTAACGCCTCCCTGTCCCAGAGGATGATATGTTGATAATAAGCGTCATATTTATCGGTATCACGCCGCTGACCACAGCCTTCACCAACCGCCCTAAATGCCACTTCCCTGAGTCGCGCCACTTCACGCATGATGGGATTAGACCCCGAGTGCCGATAGAGAAATATCTGTTTATTGTCACTGGTCTCCCCCAGTAACTCGCAGGCCTTGAGTGCTTGCTGTAATTCACTTCTAGACTCAGGATGAGCGATAGCGTTTTGCGTGGTGAATAAGGGGCTAAGGTTCTTGCCGATACGGTAAAGGTGACTCTTCAGTAGTTTGACCTTAGTCTTCAGCGGGAAATCTTTGCTGCTCACGACCTCTTTGGGGATCAATTGCCCTATTCGGACAGGCATGGTGCGTTTGGCCTGCTTAAACATCTCTTTGACCAATAACAAGCTGGCCAATGGTTTGTAGATCATAGAAGCACCGTAAAATGCTGCCGAATTTTTAGCATCCACATAGATTGGCAACAGAGGCGAGTTACAGGCCTTAGCAATTTTCAGAAAGCCGCTATGCCAGTGCAAGTCCGTTACTCCATAGGGCCTGAGGCGGGACACTTCTCCCGAGGGAAAAATTAACACTACTCCCTCTCCACGCAGATGTTGATGGATATTTTCCAGATGTTCTTTTGGGGTTCCCCCAGTCATATTTCGTACCGGCAGTAGGATTGAATGCAGAGGTTCCAGCGCCATCAAGAGCTCATTGGCGACGACCTTGATATCGGGTCTCACCTTGCTGATGAGCTTGATCAAGGCCAGAGCATCGAGAGAGCCGATGGGATGATTGGCATAAATCACCACCCGCCCTTCACAGGGTATATTCTCAATTTCACTGCTGGGCACCGAGTAATTAAAATTAAAATTCGTTAAGATCTGCTCAACAAAATCGACGCCTTTGAGATAGGCATACTCGGCAGCAATGTCATTGCACTCTTTCTCATTGAGTAGGTATCTCAGCATGGCCTTAGTCGGAGCCGCCAGCCAAGGCGTTTGATTCAGCTTAGGTAAGTTTTTTTCAACCATATTATCGACGGTAAAGATCATCCTTGCACCTCTTTAAGCAACCTGTTGCTTTAATGATTTAGGCTTACGTTTTAATGAGATTGATGCGATAACCAATGAGCACTTTGCCTGCTCATCCCACTTATGTAGCTGTAACTCACCCAGCTCCGACTCGGCGATAAAGGTGCAGTTTTCCACCCAATCGCCATCGTTGGCGTAGAAGATTTTGCCCTGTTGAGACAGTTCAGGCTGATGAATATGGCCGCATATCACCCCATCGACCCGCTTATCTTGGGCATAGCAGACAACCGCCGCACGAAACAGACCGATCGCCTGCTGCGCCTTATTGACTCTGAGCTTGATATAACTAGCCAATGACCAATAGGGGTAACCCAGATGAGTACGAACCCTGTGCAGCTGCCTGTTGAGTAACAGCAAGAGATCGTAGAGTCGATCTCCAAGCTTGGTTAACGCCTTACCTACACAGACCTGAGAATCGAACTGATCTCCATGTAGCATCAAAATTTTTTGGCCACCGAGTGTGGTATGGATATGCTCTTTAGCAATGGACACGTCCCACAGATGAAAACCGGCATAAGCTTTGAACTCTTCATCATGATTGCCCGGCACATAGATGATCTTAGTGCCATTTCTGGCCATGATGAACAACTGCTGTAACACCTGATTATGGGACTCGGGCCAATACATCCGCCGCTTCATCGCCCAGATATCTATGATATCGCCGACCAGATAAAGGGACTCAGTTTGAGTCTGCCTGAGTAATTGCAACAAATATTCGGCCTTACAATCCTTACTACCAAGGTGGATATCTGATAGCCAGAGGGCATTGAAACTGTGTTTTAACAGCGAACCTGGCCTGCTCTTAGATTGAGGTTGACATTGATTGCCGATTATCGAGCTTGTCGACATAGCGTGATCACCATTGTCATTATGTTTACCCACAGGGTAGGGGGAGAAGTTGACTCCCCCATGAAGAAAATGTTGCAAATTCGTGACTAACCGTTAGATTCGCTCGTCTAAAAATGTCTGAACTATACTCAATATCTGGCTTTACCTTTAGGAGATCGCTATGTCAGATGAACAAAACTGGGCTCTGTCTATGCATCAGATAGAATGTTGTAATTGTAGCCACGGCTGCGGATGTCAATTTGCCGGCTTTCCCGACAGCGACACGGGGGGATGCCAGGCCTTAATCGGCTTTTATGTTAAATCCGGACGGTTCAACCAGATTGATCTTACAGGAATTAAAGTCGTACTGGCCGCCTCTTGGCCTAAGGCTATCCATGAAGGCGATGGTACAGGGATTATCTTTATCGACGCCGCCGCTTCAACCGAACAGGTAGACGCTATCGTCACTATCTTCTCAGGCTCCGCCGGCGGCATGCCATTCGAAGCATTAGCCGGCACATTTTCCACCTTTGTCGGCCCCCAAATACATGCCATCACCATGGATACTGATGACAATAGAGCCGGCTTTTCCATCGAAAATGTAATGAACGTGCGGCATATACCACTCGTCGATCCCATGACGGGAAATGACAAGCAAGTGAGGATCAGCTTTCCTGACGGTGGCTTCTTCTGGAATGAAGGGATAATAGGCACCACAGAGTCCATGAGCCTTAAACATGATGCTCTCTCATTTGAACATGTGGGACGCTTCGCCGCTAAGGCTGAAGTCAACTGGAGCAATAGCTAATACCAATTGGTATAAGATTAAAGCCATTGTATATACAAGTACTCAAGAGCCAGAGCTAGACTGATTTTTCTGGCCGAGCGCCAATTAAGTCAGCTTAAAAAACGAGTAAGAAAAGATGAAAATAAAACGAGTCACTTACGCTAAAGGCGGCTTGCTACTTGGCATCTTTATTCTCATCGGCATGTCTTGGTACTACATGGCAGCACTCATGTCGATGAATATGCAGCCCATCGCATACTGGAGCGGCCTGGATATCCTTATGCTATTCATCATGTGGAGTATCATGATGGCGGGGATGATGCTGCCCTCGGCACTGCCGGTGATCTTATTGGTTGAGCAGATAAATGAAAACAGACGATCACGGCAAGCTAGCTATAGCTCAACATTTTATTTCATTGGCGGTTATCTGCTGACCTGGACCTTCTATAGTCTAGCGATCACAGGTGTTCAGTACTGGCTACATACCCTCTCAATACTCATGCCTATGATGCACAGTGGCCAAGTCTGGTTCACCAGCCTGCTACTTTTTCTAGCTGGGGCTTACCAGTGGCTGCCGATAAAGCAGAGCTGTCTCAAACACTGTCGCTCTCCCTTAAGCCTAATCACGACTCACTGGCGTGAGGGTAATTTGAATGCCATTAAGATGGGCTTTAGCCATGGGCAATACTGTCTTGGTTGCTGCTGGGTATTGATGGCACTCTTATTTGTACTCGGGGTCATGGACCTATTCTGGATCTCGATATTAACCTTAGTGGTGCTCATTGAGAAACTAGCACCTAAAGGAGATATTTTCGGCAAGCTTCTCGGGCTGGTGTTAATCGCCATTTCACTGCTTATACTATTACCAAGTTTTTAGGGTTTAAGACTCATACTGGGCTAGCCAGGTTTTTAATAACCCATTGAGCTCTAGCCTAGCGGACTCCGACAAAGATTCTACTATTGCTTGCTGCAATCGACCATGATCCTCAATCGCCTCATCTATCAATACCACTCCTTGTTGAGTCAGCGCCACCGAGACACTGCGCCTATCCTCCTTGCTATTCACACGTTCAATCAAGCCCTTGGACTCCAACCTGCTTAAACGATTAGTCATGGCACCTGAGGTGAGCATCATGGAATCTATCAGTTCGGACGGGGTCAAACAGTACTCGCCTCCCGAACGCCTTAAGGTCGCGATAACATCAAATTCACCGGGCTTAAGATCATAGGCCTTATGACATTCGGTGACTTGTGATTCTATATGCTTACTCAAGCGCATTAATCTACCGATCAGCTCCATGGGCAAGGTATCTAAATGGGGCTTCTCAGCTCCCCACTGGGCGACGACACGATCTAATCCATCCACGCGTTTTATCCTATTATTGTTATTGTTTATACTGACGTTACTTGGTTTATTGAACTAAACATTAGATTAACCAGTAAAACATATTTTACCTTAATGAAAAGATACTTCATGCGAAGGTACTTTACAAATTGTAAAATGAAGCGCAGACTACAAACTATCTTCACATGAAGATAGTTTGTTTTTGAATGAGCTTAAACCTAAGCTTAAAGATGATTTTGAGACTGTTTTATGAATATATTACTCGCGATGATCCCAGCATTTTTCTGGGGGACCACCTATGCCGTGACCCAGTTTAGCCTACCGGATTGGCCCCCACTATTACTGGGAGCACTCAGGGCACTTCCGACCGGACTCATCTTGCTAGCGATTAAGCCTAACTTACCTAGGCGAAGTGATTGGGGCATCTTGTTCAAGTTAGGAAGCATCAATATCGCCGCCTTCTTCAGCCTGATATTCGTGATGGCACTCACCTTACCCTCGGCAATTTCCGGTGTCGGCATGATATCTGTACCTGTATTTGCCATGCTCTATCACTGGATTGTGAGCAAGCGCCGACCCAAGGCTATACAAGCCTTCTTCGGTTTCTTGTTAATCGTGTTAGCCTGGCTCTTATTCGATCCGGGCTCAATAAGCCTTAATCCTATCGGCATGCTCGCCATGCTCGGCGCGATCATCTGTATCGTAGTGGGAAGTAGCATCACAAAAGCACTGGGAAGCCGTATCCAGTGGTGGAGCGTGTTGACATGGCAACTGATCTTAGGAGGGAGCATATTGGCGGTGGCAGCTGGGATCCACGCCCTTATCTCCCCGATGTCTATGTTGAGGTATTACATAGTTTCAACCTAACTCATGGCTTAGGCCTACTGTGGATAGCACTGCTCAATACTGCCCTAGGCTACATAATGTATGTCTGGTTACTGCAGAGAATGACTGTGGTCGATTTTACTTTCGGTGGTATTGCCAATCCGGTTGCGGGGATAATCACAGGAATGTTGCTCTTGGGAGAGATGTTTACGCCCCACCAATATGCCTTGATGGGCAGCATGATTTTATGCTCTCTTATGCCACAGGTCATAGGACTTATACGCAATAGATCGGCGCTAAATAAAGAGAAACAAGCAAGTGTGATAAGTGATAAGTGATAAGTGATAAGTGATAAAAACAGGCTAGCTGCTTTAGGCTAGCCTGTATATACAAGTTAAATAACTCTTGTAAGCATCAGCCCTTAAAATCAGCCATACAAGCAGAGATAAGCTGTTTGAGTCTCAACTTTCACCTGGAATTTAGCGTCACCAGCCACATCAAATTGAGTTCCGGCTTTAAAAGTCTGCCAGCTATCGCTATCCGGCAATAAAACGGTCAATGCGCCTGAAACTACGACCATGACTTCTGGTGCAGCTGTAGCAAATTCATAATCGCCAGGCTCCATCACACCGACAGATGCCGGTTTATCCTCTCCCTGAAAACCGATAGACTTTACCTTGCCTTCAAAATACTCATTTACTGCTAGCATCTACAACTCCATTAAAAACTCTCTAAGCATGCAAAGCACCCTAGCACGTGAATATAAATTCAACCACAATGAAAATTAATTCATGAAAGTAATTATTGAAAGTTTGATGGTTCGATAAAAAATAACCCGAAAAACCAGTAAATCATCATCTTCAGGCCAGTATAAAAGTAATTTAGTCATATTCCAGCTAAGTCATGGGTATCGTCATCATTCATGACCTCACGACTCATATATTCATATTCTCCTCAAATTAGCCTGCTACCAAGTGAGCCTTAAAGTCATCTACCACTAATTAAATAGATTGTTATTTGACCACCATCACAATAGCAAGAAATTCTTGATCCACATCAACCCAGCTTTAAGTTCCTGCTGATCTGCCATAAAAGCAATAGACACTAATTCGATAGGTGTATTAGGTTAAATAAAGAGTGAGCAACATTTTATTAACAGGACGGTAAAAGTCGAAGTTAAACACGACTTTCCAGTAGGCGATTGATTATTATCGTTTATTTACCATGAATTGCTAATGAAAATCAAAAAGTATGAATAATATGATTATTTCGGAGTGTTATATGACAAGAGTTAGAAAGCTATCTTCTCTGTCTGCAATCCTATTTCTCAGCATTTTATGCAATGTGAATGTGAGCGCAAACAGTCAAAAACTTATCGATCAAGGCGAGATGCTATACAAGCAAAACTGTGTTTTTTGCCATCAAGCTGACGCAATTGGAAAAACCGGCTTTGCCCCCTCGCTCTCCAACCCTGAGTTGTTGGCAATTGCATCGGATAAATACTTGGCATCCACCATCCGAGACGGCCGTATTGGTACCGCTATGGGTCCTTATGCCCATCTTGGCAAAGAGAAAATTGTCGCGATTGTAGCCTACCTCAGAAGCCATGAAACCCTTCCACACCGCTCAGCCGAAGTCGATAAGCAGCGTTCAGCGCAGGGCGATGCCCGCAAAGGGGAGCTTTGGTATCACGATATCTGCTCTACCTGTCACGGCCCCAAGGGTGACGGTTATTTAGCGGGGTCATCGGGCACCGCCATTGGTAAACCGGGTTTCCTTAACAAGGCGAGTGACGGCTTTATCCGTGAAACCATCAAATACGGCCGCTCCAATACCCGCATGTTGCCCTTCTACGGTTCTGCTGGACTGGCCAATCTAGATGAGCAAGAGATTGAAGACATTATCACCTATCTGCGCACCCTAAATAAGTAAGGAATTTGAGATGAAACGAAGTAAGGAAAACAATGTATCACGCCGAAATTTCCTAAAGGGTAGTGGTTTTATTGCAACAACTGCAGCAGGTGGCGGATTATTTGTCGCGAGCAACCCAGAACTTGAAGCCGCACCAGCAACTGCAGCACCTAAGAAAAGAACCACAGCATTAGCCCAATGTCCCTACTGCGGAGTCGGTTGTGGCACCATTATTCAGGCTGAGGATGGCAAAATTGTCTCAATGCGTCCCGACAAGGACCACCCAACCAACTACGGACTGCAGTGTATCAAAGGCTTAACGGCTGCAGAGCCTATGTATGTTGACCGTATGGAGGGAGACCCCTACGTACGTAAGGATGTCTGGGCAGAATGGCAAAAGCCTAATCACGGTAATATCGAATATATCAGTAACACCAAAGGTTCATTCGACGAAGAGCATTTTATCCGGGTTCCATACCATGACGCCTCAGATATGGTGGCGCGTAAAGTCGTTCACTTCGCTAAGAAATATTCGGGTAACTCTATCTCTCTTTATGGTTCTGGCCAGCTCACCATGGAGGGGCAATATCTAGAGAACCTCTTTATGAAGGGCGTTTTGGGATCAAATACCATCGAAGCCAACGCACGTATGTGCATGACCTCAGCGGTAACGGGCTACTTTGCCACCTTAGGCTCTGATACACCGCCGCTGGCATATGACGATATCGAGATGTCCGATATGGTGATGCATTTTGGTCATAATGCCCGTGAGTCACACCCTATTATCTTCTGGCGTATCGCTGACTATAAGAAGAAAAATGATATCCCGACAGTAGTGGTCGACCCACGTGAAACGGGTACCAGCAAGGGCTATGAGGATATTAACAGCAAGAATCATGTTCATGTGCCAATTCTTAATGGTGATATCAGCTTCCTAAACTCGATTGCCCATGTGCTACTTAAAGAGCATAAAGATGTGATCGATTGGGATTTTCTCAAGGCGCACGTTAATGGCTGGGAGGAATATGTCGAAGGGGTGCAGAATGACTACAGCCCAGAGCAAGTTCAAGACAGAATGGGCGGCGTTAATCACGATGTAAACCCAGAGAAGATCCGCCAAGTGGCGCAGATGTTTGCCGATGCAACTCGCAAACGTTTGGCCCGTGGTAAGGGTAAGCAAGATGGTAAAGGTACTGGTGGCGTGATCATCATGTGGGGGATTGGCTATAACCAGCATATCCACGGTCAGCACAATGTTATCTCAATCATCAACCTACTCACCTTAACCGGCAACCTCGCTAAGCCCGGATGTGGCCCCTTCTCGATGACGGGTCAGCCCAATGCGATGGGCGAGCGTTTCACCGGTGGCTTAACCGGCCGTCTGCCTTTTAACGAAGGGTTAAGTAATCTTAAGCACCGTAAACATATGGCTAAGATGTGGCGCATCCCGGAGAAAAACCTCGATAATGCCGCCAACTCCCCTAATCCAGGTTTTGCGGTGGGTATGATGGAGCGGGCACTTAAGGACGACCTTAAGGCGATGTTCCTGGTCTACGCCACCCATATCGATCTTCCCGATCAATACAATTTAGTCCGGCCTGCATTGCTGAAAACCTTCAACGTGGTGCAGGAGATCTATCGTCATGCACCCAATAACCTCTACGCCGATGTGATATTTCCGGCTTGTACTTGGGGTGAAGTCAACGGTGTCTACATCAGCTCAGAGCGTCGTATCAATATCACCGAAAAGGCGGCACAAGGTCCTAAGGGCTGTCGTCCAGATATGGATATGGTCATCGACAAGGGTAAGGAGATCGCTGACCTGCTGGGCATGGATGGCGACGCTATCTTCCCCTACAAGCGGGGTGAAGATGGTGAGTATGACGCCGAGGAGGTGTTTAGAGATGTCTGCCGTGCATCGGTAGGCACCGATGCCGATCTTACCGGGATCCTGGAGCGTGAAAAACTCGATGGTATTAGCCCCTACGAGCAACTGAAAACCCTGCGCGGTATTCAGTGGCCAGCGCCTAACTATGACTCAGCCAAAAATGGCGGCACTAAGCGCCGCTATATGATGCAGGAGGGCCAGTGGGAGAATCGTCCATACGGCTACTTCCGTACCAAAGATGGCAAGGTCAACATGAAGCTGTGTAAGCAGGACTACAGTCAACGTAAAGAGATCACCAAGAAGTTGATGGAGTTTGGGGTGAAGAAAGATCACTACACCATAGATAACCAAGATCTGATCATCAAGGCACGCGATATGGGATTAACGCCCGATCTTCCCGATGAGGAGTTCAGAGGAATTCCCTGGAAGGAAGTTCCAAACGACAAATACCCCTATTGGATGGGTCTAGGTGTTGTTTATGAGCATTTTCATACCGCGAAATCTAATCGTAGCCCCACCACACGACGTCTAGTGCCTGAGATGTATGTGGAGATGCATAGTGAAGATGCTAAAGATCTTGGCATTAAAGATGGCGAGTGGGTGCGCGTCGTGACCAGACGAGGTTCACTCGAGGCGCGTGCTCAGGTTGGCGGCACCGACAGCATAGTTAAACCCGCACGTAACAGTGTGCCAAGAGGCTATATGTTTGGCCCGTGGAACCTCTCTGTTGCTGACAGTGCCGACCCTAAAAAGAACAAGTGGCTGGCAAATGGTATCTCCAACCGTTGCTGGGATCCGGTATCTGGGCAGGTGGACTTTAAGAAGTTGGCAGCAAGGATTGAGAAGATCTAGCCAATAGACCTAAGAGCTAGCACTAGCCTTACAGGTCGAGTGCTAGCTCTTTCTAATAATCATTAAAGTGGTAGTAATTTGAATAGACGTCATTTTATTAAACAACTGAGTGTACTTACCGCTGTTGGAGTCACGCTTAAAACCTCACTGGTCAACGCGGCCTTCAAGGTTAAGCAGTTTACCCAACGCTATGTTCGTCCACCGGGTTCATTGGCTGAAGATGACTTTATCAGTCAGTGTATACGCTGTAATCAGTGCGCCGAGATCTGCCCCAATAACTGTATCAAATTCTTCGGCAGTGAAAATGGCATTGCGTCCCATGGCACCCCTTATATCAGCCCAAGAGAGAAAGCCTGCATCTTGTGTATGAAGTGTGGTGATGTCTGCCCAAGTGGTGCAATTCAACCGGTTAAACGCGAACTCACCCCAATAATCGAACAGGTCAACATGGGCATAGCCCGTGTCGATAAACAGCTATGCCTCTCTTGGCAGGGGAAATCTTGCGGCGTCTGTTACCGCGCCTGCCCTCTACAAGATAAAGCAATTATCGTGGGCTTTATGGAGCAGCCAGAGGTGCTCGATGCCTGCGTAGGCTGTGGACTATGCGAGAGCAGCTGTATTCAGATCCCTCAAGCTATCAAGATCATCCCCAGCCACACCTTAGATCAACTTAGGAGCTCATGATGGATAAGGAGTTTACCCAAGCGGGTCTAAACAAAGGTAAACCGATAACAAGCAGCAAACCATTCGCACTGTGGAAACACCTCAATAAGTTGCGCTGGTTTTCACTCTCGGTGGTATTTTTAATGCTGATCTTGATCCCGCTGCTCAGCATCTACCAGCATTACGTCGCAGCGCAGGGATATAACCACCTGTTGCCATCGCAAACCTTGCTTTATGACACCATGGAGTTTATCTCATCCCCGTTTGTCGATGAGCCTGAGCATGATCTCGATGCCATTAAAGGGACGACTTGGTCGGGGCAGCTATTTGGCGTCAAGCTCACCGATCCCTTAGCCGTGGTCGGACAGATTGCAGCAAGCCTCAAGATCTATTGGCCCTTATTACTCACGGCACTTATTCCCCTATTAGCCACCCTGCTGTTTGGACGCTTTTTCTGTGGCTGGATCTGTCCAGCCACCTTTATCTATGAGCTCAACTCCAACCTATCAATTTACCTCAGCCGCTTTGGTATCAATAACAACAGACGCTTTCACAAGAGTATTAAATACCTAGTACTGGGTCTGGGCATAGGGATATCGGCATACACAGGCACACTCGCCTTCGCCAGCATCTATCCACCAGCAGTACTGGGCAGAGAGCTGTACTTCTCTATCGCATTATCAGGTTTCGGCGCCGGTACCCTGTTTTTTATCCTCACTCTGCTGTTTGACACCTTTGTCAGCCGCCGCGGGATCTGTCGTTACCTCTGCCCAGGTGGCGCGCTCTACTCACTGCTTGGACGATACAGAATAGTCAGAGTAAAGCGCTTAGTTGAGCCCTGCAATGACTGTAACAAGTGTAATTCGGTATGTGAGTTTGGCTTAGATCCGATGCGGGACAGTTTTGGCGCCGAGTGCAATAACTGCACCGCCTGTATCTCTGTTTGCCCTAAGCATGCAATGAGCCTGACGCTGTCAATTTCAGATACCCCCAACCAAGGCCCGGGCCACCAAAGCCGACAGTATCGCCAGCAAAAGATAGCCAATAGCGAAACGATTTCAGTTAAAAATATCGACTAGTGAGGATCAGCTTAGTGATTGTCATCCTAGCGAATGATTAAAATTAATGAGTAGTAAATAGATGATAAAAATAACAAGTAAAACAACACCAATATTATCGGGATTGCTACTGTGTGCTCTGGCACTATTTAGCGCATTAACTCATGCGCATCACGTACTGGGTCGTCCCTCATATAGCCTTAATGAGGACTCTAATACACCACCGAGCATGGCGATTGAGACTCAGATAGGCGAGTACTTTATCACCTATATGGTATTTCCCGCTTTCCCTAAACCCAACGAGCCAGGTCGAGTCAATATATACGCCACACGGATAGATAATGGCGAGATGCTCGACCAAACGATCACCTTCACCGTGCGTGACGATACCTTTTGGGGTGAGAGCATAGGCATCGGCGACGGCGCAAAACCTGAGGTGATAGGCCAGCAGAATATTGATGATGGTGTATATCGCCAAGGCTTCCTCTTTAAGAGTCGCGGCAGTTACATCATTCGTGCCTACTTTGAAGATAATGGTGAGCCCTACGAGATAGATTTTCCTCTGCAAGTGGGGGCTGCAAGCCCTGTCGGTCCTATTGGCGCTGCTGTGGGCTTTATCTTCTTTCTCCTACTGATGATCAATATTGTGCAACGTAAGCGGATTGCTCGCACTAAGATCCAACAGGGACAAACCGTATGATAATGACCCACCCTGGACTCCCCCTCTACTGGGCTTATGCTATCGGCATTATGATGCTGTTATTGGGTCTATTAACCATGGCTATCAAAGCACCGACAACGAGTGCTAGCCGCAGCATATCTTTAGCTAAATTGCCGCTTATTGGTGACCTGTTTCGTTTTCTTGCCAAGTATACCTGGCCACTTTTACTGCTAAAGATTATCTTTGCCGCACTGTTTATCACCGTCATCACCGCAGGTTTGTGGGGCACGCCGATTGTTGAGCGCAACTTAGCCACCACACTCACTTGGAACTTATGGTGGACGGGAATTATTATTGCTATCGTGTTTAGCGGCTCTGCTTGGTGCGCACTCTGCCCCTGGGACAATATCGCCAGCTGGTTAGTCAATCACAGCATCTGGCGCCGCTCCAGCTCACAGAGTCGACTGCAGCTAAAAGTACCCAATATGTTACGCAGTGTCTGGCCTGCAAGCCTGTTATTTATCGGTTTCACCTGGTTAGAGCTAGGAATTGGTATTGTCGCCAGCCCCTACGCTACAGCCATGCTGGCACTATTGATGCTTATTTTAGCCACCACCACGCTGGCACTGTTTGAGGGTAAGGCCTTCTGCCGTTACATGTGTCCGGTAGGAAGAACCGTTGGCGCATACTCGCAACTCGCCCCTATCGCCCTTAGGCCGATAGATAGTGAGATCTGCCGTAACTGTAAAACCTTGGAGTGTTTCCATGGCAGTGACAAAATAGCGCCCTGCCCAACGAAGATAGTCATGGGGCGATTGCAGGAGAACACCTACTGCACCTCATGCGGTAACTGCACCCAAAGCTGCCCCTCAAGCAATGTCAGCTGGCAATTGAGGTCCCCAAGCAGTGAAGCGATAAAAGAGGCTAAGCCTCACATGGATGAGGCCTTTTTCTTGCTAATCCTGTTATCTCTCACCCTCTTTCATGGCTTAACCATGCTTGACTACTGGGAGGGCTACTTAAGCGAGATGGCACAACTGATTAATGACAGTGGCCAGCTGATTATCAGCTTCTCTATCGGCTTAGGCGTCACCCTGATCTTGCCTATCTTTATCTATTGCCTCTGCATAGGCCTGACCCAAGGATTACTGAAGAAAAGGCTTGGTGCAATGGTGACTAAACTCAGCTTTAACAAGCTATTTTCTGGCTTTGCCTTTATCTCCCTTCCGCTGGCATTTAGTTATCACATTGCTCATAACCTCACCCATTTTGTTCGTGAAAGCAGCGACTGGTTATCACTGGTGACGAATCCATTGGGCACGGGGGCTGAGCCATTGAGTATGATGGAGAAGCATACGCGTCATATGGAGATGATGGTCTCAGAAAATACCCTATTTATCATGCAGGGAATCATTATAGCCATAGGATTTGTTATCGCGACTCAGGTGATACGCCATCGAGGTCACCGCTTATTTGCAGCCCAAGGCATCACACTTCTGCCCATGATCCTATTCGCTGCGCTTGTTACTGGGTTTAACCTGTGGATGTTAGTGCAACCGATGACGATGAGAATGTAGCCGATGAGCGATCAGAGTAAAACACAGTTAATGGATCGTCGCAGCTTTTTCAAATCTAGCTTCAGTAAGATCGCTGATATAGGCTCCGAGCATGCCCTGAAAAAAGTCGAGCACAATGCCAAAGGTTGGATACGCCCTCCCTTTGCCATCAATGAACTCGACTTCCTACTCAACTGTAGCCGCTGCGGCGAGTGTATCAAGGCTTGCCCACACCAAGTAATCTTTGAGCTGCCACTTCATCGTGGCACTGTAGCAGTTGCAACCCCAGCGATGGATATCCCCAACAAAGCATGCGAGCTCTGCTGTGATTGGCCCTGTGTCACGGTATGTAAAGACAAGGCGCTAGCTTTTCCTGCAAAGCAACCAGAGCTGGAGAGGGCTGAGCCCCCTATTGTTGAAGGTGCATTCCCAGACGAACAGGCAGATCCAGCAACACATATTGAATCGTTTCCCGCCGCCAATCAATGTCCACCTATGGCCATAGCAAGAGTTAATACTGACCTATGTATGCCCTATTCTGGCCCAGAATGTGGTGCTTGCTTTGGTAGCTGCCCTATTGAGAACACCTTAACTTGGCACAATGAGAAACCCAGCATCAAGGTGGATACTTGTGTGGGTTGCGGTCAATGTGTACAAGCCTGCATCACTATGCCGAAGGCAATTGAGGTGGGTCATTTCGGTCCAGCCGATAGCCAATCTACTGAAACAGGGCAGATATCATGAGCATGATAAGTAGGACTATTAACATGTTTCTTCTGTCAATTCTGATCATGGCGCTACTTATCATTGTCATCCTAAGTTTCATGCTGGGCTTTGGTCACCCACTGCCCTGGATTGTCATTGGCGTCTTGGTCACTATCGGTATTATTCATGACAAGTTGCTTAAGAAAAAACAACTGGTATGGCAAGACAGCATGGCTACAGGCATAGCGCTTATTGACCATGACCATAAGCGACTCATCATGCTGACCAATATATTTCAAGAGGCCACTGAATTTAATATTTCAGAGCGCAAGGTACAGTTAGCACTAGATGAAGTGATCCGTTACACCAAATACCACTTTAATCGTGAAGAGCAGTTGATGGCGCTCAATCAGTACCCTGGATTAAAGGAGCACCAGCTTCAACATCAACAGATGATCGATGAAATAGAGTTATATATGAAGGAGTACCGCAGCGATCCCGATGTTGCACTCGATCATATTCTCCAATTCCTACAATCTTGGTTAATGAACCATATCAAAGGCAACGATCGGCAATATATCCCCTACCTGACCATCACCAAGCTTGATGACGATGCTGAGCTCCATAAACCAAGGATTGATGATGCTAAGCCTCTATAGGAAGATACTCAACAGAAAGATAATCTTCGGCAGCACTGTGGGAGTCGCTGTCTTCTTTATGTTTATTGGCGTGATCTATTGGGGTGCCTTCAATACCGTACTGGAGGAGACTAACAAAATGAGCTTCTGTATCAGCTGCCACGAGATGAAAGATAACATCTATCCGGAATATCAGCAGACGGTTCACTATCAAAATCGTACCGGAGTTCGCGCTACATGCCCTGACTGCCATGTCCCAAAGGAGTGGGAGTACATGATGGTCAGAAAAATTAACGCATCAAGAGAGCTATTTCATAAACTGATAGGCTCTATCGACACCACTGAGAAGTTTACCGCAAAGCGTAAAGTGCTGGCAGAAAGAGTATGGGCAAGTATGAAGCAGACAAACTCGAGGGAGTGCCGTAATTGTCATAACTTTGATGCAATGGATATCACGGCTCAACAGAGTCGCAGCGGTCTGGTTCATCAGCATGCACAGAAACGAGATAAGACCTGTATCGATTGCCACAAGGGCATAGCTCATCAACTTCCTGAGGGAGTAATAGCCTACAAAGGCGGCAGCGATGAGGACCATAACTATTATGAATCTCAGCAGTTACAATGCTATCAATGCCATCAAGATATGCCAAAAATAAAGGAGGAAGACTGGGGATTTTGAACCATTTGTACCCCAAAGTTAGCTAGCCTTCGAATGAAGGCTTAATACATTTTCTGTTTTTAGCTTCTGGCTGAGTTGATATTGGGGAGTGTGTTTGAAGATCGTTCCTTCATGGTTATCTATCGCCTGCAGCGTGCTTAAGTGCAGATACTTCTACGAAACGCCGTCAATCCGTCCATGGAGGCTCTACCAAAACATCCTTGTTTTGGAAGCTCGTAGCCGCATCTACACCTGGCTGATTCACAAGAAAGGTTTCTCTTCGATTTGGGTTTTATTGGTTGAGCAGCTAACTCAGAAATGCCCCAAAGTTAGTTAGCCTTCGAATGAAGACTGATTACATTTTTTGTTCGATTCACTTGGCTTAATTCGTATTGGGATTTGTGATTGAAGGTCGTACCTTCAATGTAACCAAACGCCTGTCCGGCGAGGAATGTGCAGCTACTTCTGCGGCGCGCTGTGAATATATCCCTATACGCTCTGCGGCTTCATCCTTGAAGCCGAAGTCCGCAGCCGCACCTACACTCGGTTATTTCTCTCTTCGATTGTGGTTATGGCTAGTGTTCCGTAACTCACTTATGCCCGTGCGACGTGAAGTCGTATGAAGCGCTGTTCACCGCTTTTGAGTGAACCATCTGTATCACCAGATGACCCTATGGCTCTGAATAAAGTAGCGAGCCAGACAATGTAACGAAATTTGGTTTTATACCGAATGGGAACAGAATCGTGAGAGGACGTTCTTCCTGATAACCACAAGTCGGGTAAGTGCTAGGGAGTCAGTATGATGAACATATGTGAATCCATGTAAGGTGCGTTATATGAGAAGCAGCGGAAGTGGTTTATACGCTGTGGCCAAAATGGCAACGAGAGTAGGAAAGAGATTGGGCAATGCTCTTTCGTGGTTGTAAAGCTCTCCGCACTAGAGTGGGCATCTAACCTGACATTGCGCGACATACGGAACACGGTAAGCCTGTATCACTCCCATTGGGAAAGTTATCTGTGAAGATAGCCGATAGTGGTGCAGGTAAAGGAGGCTGGAGAAAGCCAAAGCTGCATTGTAATGATGCAGATACAGACCTTGTGTCTGGCACAAAAGTGAGCCCACTTCCAGCTGGTCTCCCGTTGCAAGAAAGTTTGAAGAACTTTGTTGATGGAGAAACGCAAATGATGACTTCAAATGAAGTTAGTGCCTCTCCTTGCTTGCTCAATGACAATCCTTCGATAGGAAAGTCACAGAGCAGAAAGTATCAAAGCTTCAAGTGAGTATTGCAAAGGTAACCCCTGTGGTTACCGGGTAACATAGTACGCCTTAGTGGAGGCTTGAGCCGTATGCAGTGAAAGTTGCACGTACGGTTCTTAGGAGAGCGGCACCTGGTAACAGGTGCCGCTTATCCGACCGATGCGAGTTAGTACCTGCAATTCGCCCAAAACAGCACTCAACTCTTTGCAATACTTTTTCTCATCAGTTAAAGAAGTAATTCTTTCTGTTTAGCGACAACTCTTTAGTTAACCTGTGCTTGTGTTTATATACAGTATTATTGGCTTTTTGCGGATATCTACCGATTTTTGCGTATTCAGTTCACGATTTACTATTGAGTGATAATAAAAAACAGAGTAGATTCAGGTGATTAAAAACGCACAAGGCGTGTATACAAAGTTAAATAGAGATGGATGTGACAATTTAAAAATGATATTTATTCTAAAAATATTAATTATATTCGGACTTGCAAAATTACTTGAACAGAATGAGAAACCCTTCCTTTATGCAGGTATTTACACATCAATATTCCTTGTTCTGTCTCTTCTTTTTGGTGCAGGATTTGTTGGTAGTCTTATTGGGGCTACTATCTCATTTGTTTTTGCGGCAATCTACTTTTGTCTTCTAGACAGATTTATGAACGATGTATGGTATTGGCCAATTTTTGCAATCGGGATTTTGGTTGGTTTCGTATAAATATATCAATTTGACCAGCAGCTAAATCCAGGTTCGCCAAGGATCTCATGCGATTTTCTAAGCACATGGCTCACGAGCCTGAGGAACTGTGTACATTCCTTATTGCTCTGTACACTATCACGACCGTGGGCACTTACGATGCTATGAAGAGCGCAATCGGTTGCAAAATACCGTATTCTAAAGGCTATAACCCCGAATTTATGTAGAGGATAATATCAATGGCTAAGCAAAATTACAGTTTAGAAAAGCGCCAGAAAGAAATAGCAAAAAAGAAAAAGAAGGAAGAGAAACGATTGAAAAAAGTAGGAGTAGATGGTAATCAGCCGCAGGACGATCAACCTATATTGGAAAACGACGATAAATAGGTGGTAATCGGCACATAACAAGCTAAGTATGACCAGTTGATCTAACCTTATTTTTTTGATTGAATATTCAACTTACACAATGACATGGCAAAGGAATAACAAATTGAATTCTCGCGATTTCACCACTAAAGAAGAGAATGGCCAAATAACAGCAGTGCAAAGTACAAGTTACTGGACTGTTGATAAGGGCGGGATGCTAATCACTGGTAATGTTGATGGGCAAAATATTTTAGAGTTTTCATCAAAACCAATTAAAAATAAATCTGCATTAGTTAAGTGGGCTCTGGAAGTATTCTATTAACAGTTAACTGTAATATAAAAACTCTACAGTAGCTAGTACACCAGTGGCCCAACTTAATCAGGGGCAATCGTTATTGTTCGGGTACGTCTTAGAGTGATAACCCAAGACGTTATTGCCCCGTTCCGAGTTAGCTACATGATTTTGGTTATTTCGAGCATAAGAACATTGACCAAATTTTCGTAATGCGACAAAGTAATTAGCGATCTATTTTCTAACCTATGGGCTACTTCCCTAAACTTCGCAAGGCAGGATGATACCAGCATGAGTACACTCTACGTCATTGGCAATGGATTTGATTTGCATCATGGCTTGTCCACATAATTAAAAGGTTTTCGTAACTATTCCAAATATAGTTCCTTTCATCGCTTATATGAAAATGGTGTTTTTATGATGTTAGCTGAACAGAATTTGTATGAACACTGGGAGCAGCTAGAGATAAATCTTGCTAATTTTGATGTCGATGAACTCATTGAACATGCTAGCGAATATTATGATGATGACCCTCATGAAAATCAATTTGTTTATGAGGTCGAAAATGCCATTGACGTGCTTACCAACGGACTTCGAGCTGATTTGAGCGGGTATTTATCATTGGCTGAAATTCAGGCTGTTGAGCAAAATAATATATTGAAGCTCGATACTAATGCTCGTTTTCTATGTTTCAACTACACCAACACCCTTGAGCGGATTTATAACATATCTCCAGACCATATTTGTTACATTCATGGCAAACTGAATAGCCAAGAAGCTCCAATTGTTATAGGGCATGGTATGGAGGATTCTGAATACAATCCCCAGCCCCAAATTGATATATCCATACTCTCTGAAGAAGCGAGGGAAGCACACTCTGATTCTTACTCACCTGATTACGAGTGTGCTGTTCGTGAAGCTCATGAATATTTTAAAAAGAGTTACAAGGACACAGCTGCTTGTATCAAAGCTTCTAGCGCGTTCCTACAGTCTTTATCAGATATTGATAGAGTGATAATCCTAGGTCATTCTTTAACTGAAATTGATCAAACTTACTTTGACTATGTAAACAAGATTGTCAGGCCAAATTGTCAATGGTGGGTCACCTATTATCCATGTAACCAGAGAAATGTAATATTCGAACGGATTGAGGGACTTGTGGATGATCACAACAGGATACATTTGTTCGAAATGTCCCAGCTGACAATGTGCCTTTGAAATACTTTGTAGCAGCCAAGTACAGTACAATTGGTCGTTAATTTAAAGTTGACTCATGTTGGTATAGAAAAAATTATCTAAAACTTCCCCATAATCAGTATTCCGTTCTCATGAATATCTACAGGCAAACTTAAGTATTCGAGTGGCACGTTTGTGCCCCATTATGTTTTAGCATCAACATTTAGTTACACATATATCCTACCCATTTCCCATATATTTTCTCATAGGTTACAACTCGATTATCAAGATGCTAAGTCATAGCAAATGAAAAGCACACCATCATTTACATGAGAGTAGTTAACTGTATAATTAGCCGCAGATAGGAAATGGTAATGACGCATTAGAGCTTAAGCAATAACGAATTTATGCCCTATACCTGCTCCACACCCCAAAGTCAGCATCAAAAAAGCAAACCAATTAACCTGGACTAGGCAGTGGCCAAGTCTAGCAAGCGATTTGTGCCTTGCAAGCAGTGCAACGCATAAATACTAAGACGTAAAGTCGAATGGGGAAAATTTAATATGGACGCAAATACTATAGCTTCTGTTTCTGAGGCCATGAAAAATGTTACCTATTTTTTCAGTAACATTATTTCTGGGTTTAACGATAAGCGTGGTGAGATTTTGGAAGAGCACATAGAGCCTCTTTATAATCAAATGACTCTAATCCATAAAGATTATATGGCAGGATTTTTAGCGGCTAAAAACTGTATTGAGAATGATGAAGATCCTAATAAAGAGTTATCTAAATTCTTAGAGGGACGTCGGTTGACAGCTTTGGCTGAGCGTGAAGCCTCTGATAGTTTTGCGAATAGTTTAAAAAGTCTTGATAAAGTCCTGCTTTTATCTAGAGAGAAAGAGTTAATTAAGGTGTTTGGGGATGCTTGTATTAATTATCTAAAACGAAGTTCTCGGGTCGGTAACATTTCATGGTATAGCGAAGTGATAAGAATCAACGCGACGTATATTGATATTCGAGATAACTGCTCCCTTCCCTATAAAGCTTGGGAACATCCTGAAAATGGTGACAATGTAAAAGCTCGTATTTTAGAACATATTCACTCTCTATTAAATGGTGAGTTGGGTATGGTATTTAAACCAGTAAATGATGCCTATTACAGTATTAGGCAAGAAATTAGGTAAACCCCCGATCAATTCGCAATGCGTTTAGTTCAGTGTTTAAGACGGTTTACAGCGGCTTTTGTATTGCGTGGCTCAGACTTTAACAGAGCGTTGGCTGATTTGCATATACATTAAGTTTTCCCTGTAATAAAAAATGAGGTAATAAAGTGGATGAATGTGAAAGCTGTAGTGGTAATGGTTGCAGTGCTTGTGATGAAAGTGGTTATAGTGATGAACCAGCTTGGTTCCAAGACTCTGATGATGAAGATTAATTAAAGTAAAAGGAAGTCAATAGTGAAAATATATACAATAGTTACTCCCCTTAAAGGTTGGGATGAGCATATGATCCGATGCTCTGGCTGTAACCAATATGACTGTGTGTGCGTTCATCTCGCAATTAAAATCAGCTAATAAATTGCTTAAACGGACAAAAACAGTTGATTTTGTTCGTGCCTCACAAATTATAACCAACTGTTTTAATCCACTTAGTGCGGTGTTAAGTGCTTACGTTAATAATTTGGAGTCATCATAAAATGACAAGTTATAAAGATATCGTGAAAAAGACGATATCGTGGTTGATGGCAATTCATCTGGAAATAATGATTTTCGGTATTCGATTAGAATTCCATATGTGAGAACGGGTACTCAAATTGCACTTGTAGTCATGATGAATCCAGCAACTGCAAATAATTTAGTATCAGATAGTACTATTAATAATGTACTGACCAGAATCTATAACGAGCGCCGGGAAGTCAAAGAAGTTATTATCGTAAACTTATATCCTCTTTATGAAACTTACTCATCTGAATTGGAGTTGCACCAACAACAAAGTGAATTGAATTTTGAGAGAATTTCTTTGTTATTAAATACTGTGGACTTTGCTGTCTTGGGGTGGGGGAAACCTAAAGGTGCATCAGCGAGAAAGCTGAATGAAATAAAATATCATAATCATGCATTAAAGGTTATTTCGATGCTTCAACAGGCAGATATTCCTGCCTTCAAAGTTGGAGAGTTACGCGAAGATTTGTACCCTAAACATTTGGGCAGAGCTCCTTTTGCAACATTGATATCAGAGATAAATCTTGATTATTTATCTAAAAAACTTCGTGGTATTCTTTAGATCGCACTTAATCGGGTAGCTGGAGGTCTCTAACCTCCAGCCCCCACACCACCCTGCATGCGGCTCCGCACACGACTGAATAGATTCAGGAGGTAGAGCAACGCAGGAGCATATTGCCGAGGGCGGTTCATCTAGAACGCCTAACCTAAACTTTTTTTCTGGTTGTAGATGAACTGCGATCCATCCATCCTTAGTGAGTACAATCCCGTTTCTTAAGATAGTCATTACTTATGATAATGTGAATCGTAAATTTTAGAGCTTAAGCACTAACTAACTTTTGTCCACAAACGAGTTAATGGCCAGTAAAAATTCAAATGTGATCACCAAGGGACTTTGTCGTACCTTAACTACCAAGCGACTTTGTCGTTTTTAATAATTACCAAGGGAAATTGACGGATCTAACTTTTAGTAGTTCTCTGATTGCCACTGTGAGCTTTTCAGAGGTTACTAAGGATGATCATTATGGATTCTCAATCCCAACTTACTGTTGATGTGATTGCTAAGGTTGCTCAAGGCAAAATCAGCATTCTTAACGCCTCAAAACTGCTCAATAAGTCCCGTCGAACCATTGAACGCTATCTCAGTCGATACAAAAAAGATGGCATTCGTTTTGTTGTCCATGGCAATACGGGGAGAGCCCCTGCCAACAAGATCCCTGGCACATTGAAAAGACAAGTTCAGTCACTCATTAAAGAAAAATACTACGACTTCAACCTACAGCATTTGGCTGACATGTTAGAGGTGGTGGAAAGTATTCAAGTTAAGCGTGAGACTCTTCGCTCTTGGGCTCATGATATTCACCATGTGAAACGAGCGAAGCATCGCCGTTCAAAAGTGAGAAGAAGGCGTGAGCGGATGGAGTCTGCGGGATTAATGCTGCAAATGGATGGCAGTCCACACCTGTGGTTCGGTGATAATAAGTCTTGCTTAATCACCATTATCGACGATGCGACCAGCGATATTCATGCCGAGTTCTTCCCGTCCGAGACCACCGTTGGTTGTATGAAGGTCATGAAAGCCTATATCAAGAAGCGAGGGCTGTTTAAGACGCTTTACGTCGATAGAGCGGGCATCTTTGGTGGACCGAAGCGTTGTAACTTCTCACAAATGCAAAGGGCCTGTAAGGAGCTTGGGATAGAGATTATTTTTGCTAACTCTCCTCAAGGTAAAGGGCGGGTTGAACGAGCGTTCGATACCTTCCAAGACCGCTTGGTTCCTGAGCTTCGTCTGGCAGAAATAGCGGATATGGACAGTGCCAATGATTACCTTCAAAACGTTTTCATTCCAGATTACTGGTTGCCGAAACTTACCGTCAACGCAAAGAATATCCGCTCAGAATTCAAACCCGTTCCTAAGTATATCGACCTTGATGCGATCTGCATCCAAAAGGAATATAGAAAAATCCGGCGCGATCATACCTTCAGTTTCAGCAACACCATGTACACGATAGACTCCCCTTAAGGCATTCAATCGTGAACCAGAAAGTTGAAATACGAAAGCAGTTAGATGGCGACTTCGCCGCTTATTTTGCCGATCGTAAGCTCGCCATCTCTGAAATCAAGGAGCCGAGCAAGCTCACGGAATATGGAGAGGAAGTGCAGAGAAAACTCGATGCCATCAAACTTGCAGAAGCGCTAGGTAACTTATCTGAAGCGGCTCGGATCAGTGGTTGCTCTAGGGAAAGTATCTACAATAATCGACGGCTGCTTGAAACTCAGGGACCTCTGGCGCTCAAAAGGATGTATGGCATCCCTCGTCATACCAATCGTATAGACCAAGATACTGAGGATAAAATCATCACCTTAACGTTAGAAAAACCCCACCTGACCCAAATCCATATCAGCGGTGAAATGATGAAAAGGTACAATATATCAATCAGTCACTCTACAATCAGAAACATCTGGGTAAGAGAAAAACTGAATACTAAGGTGTTACGGATCGAGCGTGCAGAGGCATTAGAAAAAACACCTTAGTGAAAGTGATATTAATGGACTAATATCGATAGTGTAAAACGACAAAGTCCCACGGTAATTAATCCGTCAGTCTCCCTCGGTAATCACAGGCCAGTAAAATTCAAATCGAAGAAGCAAACATTCAGGTGTAAACGCGGCTGTGACCGTCCGTGACAAGGATGTCACGGCCGAGGCTATAGGGATATATTTACGCCGTGTCACAGAAGTTTTTGCACTTAAGGTCGCTCTTAGGCATCCATGCCTTCACGACATTCGTATATCCATATACAGCACCCACGGCAGGTGATAGATAAAATTAAAGTTGCGATCTTCAATCAACTAGCCAAACATCAAAGTCGCCCAATGAACCGAACTCAACAGATATTTAAGCAACTTGTTATCCGACAATGTCCAAAGCCTGCGTCTAAATTATCACTGCGCTTTTTTCACGAATTTATAGATAAATCTGTCAGTCTTACCCGTGTCTCTTTCTCGAACACATTGATCGACTTATTGTCGTTAGGATTTCTTAAGTAAAAGGCCTCCTCGACCAGCTTAAAGCCAGCTTCGGCCATCTGATACCTGACGATATTCGAGTCAATCCTATGCACTGAATTTGGCGCATCATAGCCTGAACCTCTGATGGCTTCATGATCGATAATAATAAATACACCATCATCTTTCATCGATGCCTTTATCTTAGCCAGCGCAGCCTTATGATCGACTGCCTGCTCGCGAAACTCTGTTCTCTCACCCGTTTTCTCATCTATGTTATAGGTGAAGAAAAGGTCATGATAATTCAGTGCCGTAAAGGCGATATCTATGCTCTTTGCTGGAATGTCCATATCAGCAATATCTATCTTATCCAGACGAGTAACATTGGACAGACGGTTAGCCTTAGTCCGCTCGGTAATCCCTTCTCGGCGAAGCGCCAAATCACGCTATCATTTTGCGCGTATACCTTGCCTTTACTGCCTACGGCCATCGAAAATAACTCAGAGTACCAACCGCCACCGGCGAACAGATCCAGTACCTTATCTCCCTGTTCCACTCCAGAAAAATGCATCACCTCGGCAGGCTTACGTGCCTCATCGCGGGCCTTATCTTTAGCAGGGCGCCCTGCTCACCATCAGTTTATTGAGATCCAACATGGACAGTGGCGTGGCAAGCACAGACGTTGCGGTAAAGCTTGTTGCCAGCAAGAGAGCTAGAGCAGAGATTCTCATCATCATTCCTTTATATTCAGAGTAAGCAGATATTGGATTTAGCTATCATGATTAACGGGCATCAGGTTACTGATAATATCGATTGGTATTAGTACAGTAATGTCCAATTAATCTCGAGTGATACAGGTGAGCTAATTGTTACAGATTATTTTATGCCGACTGCCAACTACAACTCCTATTCCACAGAGCTGCCAGCCTTGAATTTCCTCTGTTTGATTCCAGCTGCCATCCCCACAGGACTGGCTCTGTTAGCTCAATAAAAGCTGACTATTCATCCTTTGTAACACTCAAACACCTGATAAAAGCGCTTAAATATCTTAAGTTAAGATTGACTCCATCATTCAGGAAACGTCCATATGAAGCCAACGGCACCACAGATCCCCTATCGGGTACTATTGCCTATCGCCGTCGGATTCATCTGCTTTGTTATTTCAGCTCTCGAGCTCAGCCATGCAACCCAGCTCGATATCAAGCATAGTGGATTATCGAAGCAGCAAGCCAAAACGGTAAACCTATGGATCACTCAAGGTATCGATGCGGTTGAACAGACGCTTTCACCTATCCCTATGGACTCGCTGACCATAGAGGTCGTAAGAAAGAGATATGCCCGAGAACCTGTACCTTTTGCGCAAGTGGATCGCGGCTCACCGACTAAAGTGAAGCTTCAGGTTGATGCCAATGCATCCTTGCAGGAATTTGTCGATGACTGGACCCTGTATCATGAGCTGTCCCACCTTTATCTGCCTTATCTTGACACCCCTCATTTTGGTTAAACGAAGGCTTTGCCACCTATATGCAATATCTGACCATGCTAGGCGCTAAAGTAATAGATCTAAGCCAATATGAAGCTCGCATGAAAGATGGCTTTGACCGGGGTAAAGCAAGAACCCGCTCACATCCAGGAAGGCTCAGTGATGTGTCTGATGATATGTGGAACAGAGGTGCCTTTACCCGAGTATATTGGTCGGGAGCCGCCTACTTTGCCGAAGTTGACAGGGCCTTAATCGCCCGAGGAACAGATCTCACCCATGTCATAGGGCAATATAGCCAGTGCTGTTTACGTCAAAATAGCTCTGGCTGGCAGCTCGTCACGCAACTGGACAAGGTAAGTCGTAGCAAGATATTTACCGATACTTACCTTGAGTATTATCAACGTCGGGATTTCCCCTCGATTTCTCCAGGAACACTCCAGAAAATTAGCCACCACTATCATTCAGAAACAGAAGCTTAGACCACTCCTCTCTCTATTCGCAGATCTTGAGAGTTAGCGTATGATAAATAAAGTTGAAGATAACAGGCTGAAATAATAATGGGACATACCGCACTAGTTATAGGCGCAACCGGAGTAGTAGGTCGTGAGCTTGTCGAGCTACTAAGCCAGTCAGCCGATATAGAAAAGGTGACTGCGGTAACTCGCCGCCCCATAGAATACAGTTCGGATAAAATCATTAATTGTGTGGTGGAATTCGACCGACTAGAGCAATATTCATCAGCCTTCAAAGCCGATATTATCTTCTCCTGTTTAGGCACCACATTAAAGCAGGCAGGTTCAATCGAACGACAAAGACAGGTCGATGTCGACTATCAACATCGAGCTGCCAAATTAGCTCGAACCAATGGGATAAAGCACTATCTATTAGTCTCATCCAGTGGGGCTAAGCCTAACAGTTCAAGTGCCTACCTAAGAATGAAAGGCGAATTAGAAGCTAAGGTGGCTGAACTAGGCTTTACGCGGATCAGCATTATTCAACCTTCCCTGCTGTTGGGCAATCGTCAAGATTTTAGATTTGGAGAGAAACTAGGCGCAAGCTTGCTTCCCTTAATATGCCGACTTCCGGTATTGAGTAAGTACCGTCCAATAACAGGTAAACAGGTCGCCGTTAAGATGTGCCAAATTGCACTTCAACAAGTAGCGAGTGTAGATAATAATGACGAGCCTAAGCTGCAATACTATCGACTCGATGAACTGTTTGATTAAGCTCACTTTGAAATTCAGCTCGGGGCTAGATTTAGTCATATTCTGAAGGGCCTAAGTTAGCCTCTAGGTAGCCCTTCAAACCTCCAGCCATAAAAAAGTAATTCTTCATCCCCTCCTTCTCAAGTAAATACTGTAACCAGCGGGTTTGCTTACCTACTGCGTCATAGATGAGTAAGGTTAACCCATCCTTTTTCGCTTTCTTAATTAAGCCTATAATTTTGTCAGATGAAGCGACGCGGGTGACTTTAGTCAATATGATCACATCCCGTTGAAAGTGTTCCCTGATATCTATCACCATGACCTTTTTGCCTATTGCTGCAACAAAATCAGCGGGCGGAAGCAGGTGAGCCTGACGCAAATCATCATCGATTAACTTATCCAAGGAAACCGGGCTCTCACCTAATAAGACTGCCGCATCCGGGTGTGCCTTAGTCCAACCAAAGATCCCTAAGTCAAACGTCGACACATCTTTGATGCCGAACTTAACTGCCTTATCACAGGCCTTATAGGATTTTGCGCAAGTGATGCCATTACAATAAAACACTATGGGTCTTGAGTCCCTTTCTCTAATCTTCATCAAGCGGGTAATAAAGCCTGCGTTGGATATTGAAATATTGACCGCATTCTTAATATGTAAGGTATCGAATTCATATTTTGATCTAACATCTACCAGCACAGTAGAGTCTAACAGCCGATACAAGTCTTGATGAGATATGGTGGGAATGTCACGATATTTTTCTCTGAGAGGAAATTGAGTCACATCGGCAGAAAACGCCATTTGAACGAAGAAAATAACAGACATAAAACTGATGCATAGAAATCTGATAAAACGAGAAGATATTTCCCCTTTCTTAATCATCACACTGTCCACCATTACTGAGAAAACATCACCAAAATTGACTTTCAATAAAGTTTAGTCAGCCCAAGCATGACCCGCAAGCCATTACATTTAAATCAACGACTTGGTAACCCCCTACAACAGTAGGCACCCTATAGAGTTGGCTTAGCCGATTAACCACAAGACAGAGGCTTAAAGATAACGACTTATTAGTTACCCTCATAGTCGAATGGTATATAATAACCACACTTTTTTTATGGTTAAATTAAGGCTTAAGCAAGATGATAAAAATGTTTAAAGAGCTATTAACAATGACACAAGAACAATCAAATCCACAACGTCTTTTACTGCTCTTCGCCAAGGCTGAAGCAAGCAATACTAAAAAGAGCAAGAAACATCAGCGTGGAACTATTTCACCTGTTATGTGTGTTGACAAGTTACCAGAAGAGATCAGCACTTTCGCTACATTAGTTAAAGAGGCCGACGCGATCAATAAAGACTGGGATTTCATTTTTATTGCAAGCTTAAGTGGGGAAGAGGGGCAAGCGCCAAGTACTGAAGATGCAGAGCCGTTTTTAAATAAAATGGTAAATGATATTGAAACAGGCAATGGAATGGGTCGCTATGTCATCTTTGACAAAGATGAAAACCCCATCGAATTAGCCATAAACGATTAATCTTACCTCAGTAGTGACTAGCAGAACTAGTCACCACTTATCAAATAGTAAAAGCATGAACCTGTCATATTTACACGTGATTAAACATGGATATTCTCATCTAGAAATCTCACTTGGATACCAGAAATATCAGCCTTCTCAACTAAACGGTGTATATAGGCTTGAATCGCAAGATGTGATGAACGATGAACCAGATAGCCACGGATCTTATCTGCAACCATGACATAATCAAGTGACTCCCCTTTAATTTTACGTGCTATATTAACAACATGAAGTCCATAACGAGATTCGATTGCCTTTGTCGCTAATCCTTCAGGCAGTAACATCAACTGACGCTCAAACTCAGGCACTGTTTGACCAGCACTGATCTGGCCTAACGCTCCCCCGGTCTCTTTAGAGGGACAAGCTGAATGATGCTTAGCAAGTGATGCAAATAATGTAGGATCTTTTTGCAGTTGTGCAATGATATCTTCTGAATCTGTTTTAGCATCATCACGTCCTTCAAAATCGTCTTTTGCGGCTGCTAATAAAATATGATCAACTTCCATTAATGGTCTGGTAGCAAATTTCTGGCGATTGTTCTCGAAGTAACGAAGGCAATCATCTTCGCTAGGATCATCATAACTGACCATCTGCTCAA
This sequence comes from Shewanella psychropiezotolerans, assembly GCF_007197555.1. NCBI lineage: Bacteria > Pseudomonadati > Pseudomonadota > Gammaproteobacteria > Alteromonadales > Shewanellaceae > Shewanella > Shewanella psychropiezotolerans. The sequence goes on along the minus strand of NZ_CP041614.1, from coordinate 564,711 downwards.
GTAGCCGCTGAACGTTTGATTCTTCATTGCTTTCAGAGATATCAAAACCTTTAATTTTTGCTTGTTCAATAAGGAGTTGACGAATAACGAGTGTTTGTCCAGCCTGCTGAACAACCACATCAAAATAACTATTGGCATGATATTGCAACTCATTAGCAAGAGCTATCTCTTCGATGGTGACCCCGTTAACTGTAATAACAGGCAGTGATTCTTTAGAGGGATTATAGGGGTACTTGCGCCACATGAACTCATAATTACGACTCTTTTCATTAGACATGTTTAAAAAATTGGTCTATCTCTATTGGATTGTTCAGCTAATTAAAACGCTTTTTTTCGCCAAAATTATTGATTAGCTAACCTTAATCATTAGGGCTCACTATATAAGTAAAGTAAGCCCTAGAAGTTACCGAATTAGCGCTGACGTACAATCTGGTAGTTACGTGCAAAGTACTTCACTGGCACACTGATTACATGGACTAGACGTGTGAATGGGAAGATCATGATTAACGTAAGGCCGACTAAGATATGAACTTTATAGACAATATTGACCGAATTAATCGCTTCTGCCGCTTGCACACCTTGTAGTGTGACGAGACTCTGTGCCCAATCAGCCAGTAATGCCATTACAGAACCATCTAAGTGGTCCATAGACACAACAATAGTCATCAATCCCAGTAGCACCTGTATCAGCAACAGGCACAATACCAAGATATCTGAACGCTTGGAGTTGGCTCTTACACGTGCGTTAGTTAAACGACGTTTAATCAACATGACCAGACCAATAAGACAGAAAACACCAAATGTGCCACCACTGACCATTGCCAATAACTGTTTATTTGGCGTAGAGATCACATGATGATAGACAGACTCAGGTGTTAATAGACCCACAAAGTGACCCGCTAAAACAAAAATGACACCAATATGGAACAGGTTACTCGCTACGCGGAACCCTTTTTGGTCTAAAAGCTGACTTGAGTCCGCTTTCCATGAATATGGTTCACGATCATATCGAATCCAGCAACCAACAACCAACACAGTTAAAGCAATAAAGGGATATATCCCAAAAAGTAAAAAATTTAAATTTGACATTATTTCTCCTTACAATCCTGCAACTTGCGCAGCATCGGCATCATGCCACCTAATAGGCACTTGATTTACAGTATTAGGATCAAGTGATTTCTGCGAATGGTGAATACCTGATTTCGGGCAGTCCCCAACCATAGGATCATCAAAGCGAATCTCTTTATCTTCCCACTCTTTATCAATTGCCTCGACAGTATCATCTCGTACCTCTTTGCTGACTGTATCAACAATTTCTGCGCGGTCGACTTCGACTCCGGACACTTCGATAAGTAAATCTAGAAGCACATTATAATGGCACTTGCGCTCAATCAATCGCTCTGACAACATTGTTAAAATGTGACAAATATCCCCTAACCACTCTTGGATATACACTGGCAATTTCTCACTCAAATACTCAAGATACAGAGGGATATAATCTGGCAGCTGAGATGAATCAACTTCAAAACCATTAGACTTATAGACATTCATCAGATCTACCATCGCCTGCCCACGGTCACGGGATTCACCGTGAACGTGTTCAAACAAAAGTAGAGAAAGTGCACGACCACGATCAAACAGTAAGTCATAACTTTCCTGAGCGTCATATAACTCCCTTGCAGTCAGTTGGCGGATAAACTCCACCAAGGCCGCACGGCTTTGAGCACTGAGTTCATCCGACTGCTCCACTACACTTATCATTTCATCGGCAGCGCCAAACAGCGCTTCAGTTGGATAATCTAATAGACGTGAAACAACTTTAAGGATCAGCACAGTATTACTCCTCCACACTCACAGTTTTAATAATATGACGGCGAGCGACCTTCTTACCGCCGAACATATTCACGCCATTACTACCATCGCTACAACCATTACCGAACGTGAAACCACAGCCGCTCTTCTCACCGTAAGCCTCTGGTACATTCATCTCACGATGTCCGCTTGGAATAACGTAACGATCTTCATAGTTTGCGATTGCAAGGTAGCGATACATCTCATCAGCTTGCTTCTTAGTAAGACCTGCTTGCTGCAGAACTTCTAGATCTTCAATACCCTCAACGTTTTCAGCACGCTTATAAGCACGCATTGCAAGCAGACGCTCAAGCGCTCTGACAACAGGCTTTTCATCGCCCGCAGTTAGAAGGTTAGCAAGGTATTTAACCGGAATACGTAGGGCCCGCACATCGGGGATAACGCCAGCTTTGCCAAGGGTACCTGATTCAACAGCATTCTGAATTGGGCTTAATGCTGGAATGTACCAAACCATAGGCAAAGTACGGTATTCAGGATGTAAAGGAAGCGCTAACTTCCAATCCATCGCCATCTTGTATACCGGTGACTTCTGTGCAGCTTCGATTACAGAGTCTGCCACACCATCTTTACGCGCCTGAGAAATTACAACTGGGTCAAATGGGTCAAGGAATACTTCGAGTTGTTTCTCATACAGATCTTTTTCAGATGGAGTAGATGCCACCTCTTTGATCTTGTCAGCATCATAAAGCAGCACACCTAAGTAACGAATACGGCCAACACAAGTCTCAGCACAAACTGTCGGCATACCAGCTTCGATACGTGGGTAGCAGAAGATACACTTCTCTGACTTACCTGACTTCCAGTTATAGTAGATCTTCTTGTATGGGCATCCAGAGATACACATTCTCCAACCACGACACTTCTCTTGGTCAATAAGAACGATACCGTCCTCTTCACGCTTATAGATGGCACCTGATGGACAAGATGCAACACAAGCTGGGTTGAGGCAGTGCTCACAAAGACGTGGAAGATACATCATGAATGTATTTTCAAACTCGCCATACATCTGTTTCTGCATGTTGTCGAAGTTTTTATCTTTACTACGCTTTTCGAACTCAGTACCTAAGATCTCTTCCCAGTTCGGCCCCCACTCAATCTTCTCCATACGCTTTCCTGTGATGACAGAGCGCGGACGAGCTGTTGGCTGGTGTTCTACAATCGGGGCAGTGTGCAGATGCTGGTAGTCATAATCGAATGGCTCATAATAATCATCGATCTCTGGCATATTCGGGTTGGCAAAGATACTCGCTAATACACGAAACTTTCCACCTATACGAGGTTGAATATCGCCATTAGACTTTCTTTCCCAGCCTCCATTCCATTTATCCTGATTTTCCCACTCTTTTGGATAACCAATACCAGGCTTAGTTTCAACGTTATTGAACCAAGCGTATTCAACGCCTTCACGCGACGTCCATATATTTTTACATGTAATAGAACAAGTATGGCAACCAATACACTTATCAAGGTTTAGCACCATACCTATTTGAGAACGTATTTTCATGGTTCTACTCCTTAAGCTTCATCTGGGTTAGTTGGTAACGGACGCGGCAGATCATCAGTATTAGAACCCTCTAACCAATCAACTTTATCCATCTTTCTAACCACCACCATCTCGTCGCGGTTACAACCAACCGTTCCGTAATAATTGAAGCCCCAAGATTGCTGTGCATATCCACCTATCATGTGAGTAGGTTTCATCACAATACGAGTCACTGAGTTATGGTGACCACCACGAGTACCGGTCATCTCACTACCAGGTACATTCATAATACGCTCTTGAGCATGGTACATCATGGTCATGCCTTGGTTCACACGTTGTGAAACAACAACACGACAAGCGAGTGCACCGTTGGCATTGAATACTTCAACCCAATCGTTATCCACAATACCCGCATCTTTCGCATCAACCTCGCTCATCCAGATGATTGGCCCCCCACGAGAAAGTGTCAACATCAACAAGTTGTCAGAGTAAGTACTATGAATGCCCCACTTCTGATGAGGTGTGATCCAGTTAAGTACAATCTCTTTATTGCCGTTTTGCTTAGTGTTTTTAACAAGCTCAATAGTCTTAGTATCGATAGGAGGGCGGTAAGAGACGAACTGCTCACCAAATGCCTGCATCCACTTATGATCTTGATAGAACTGCTGACGACCAGTAATGGTTCTCCATGGCACCAATTCATGAACGTTGGTGTAACCAGCGGTATAACTCACATGTTCATCTTCCAGACCAGACCAGGTTGGAGAAGAGATGATCTTACGTGGCTGAGCTTGTAAATCACGGAAGCGGATCTTCTCTTCCTGCTTAGATTTAGCAAGGTGGGTATGGTCAATACCAGTGAATTCACCAAGTGCAGCCCAAGCTTTAACAGCAACGTTACCATTAGTCTCCGGTGCTAAAGTTAAGATGACTTCACAGGCATCGATAGCAGACTCAATGATTGGACGACCTTCACTGATACCTTCATCGGTATTACGATGGTTAAGATCACCGAGCAACATGATCTCATCATCTGTGTTCCAGCTTATTCCCTTGCCACCGTTACCTAGCTCATCCAGCGCCGGGCCAAATGAGGTAAACTTCTTGTAAGTATTTGGATAGTCACGTTCAACGACAACCATATTCGGCGCCGTCAGACCTGGAATCAGATCACACTCACCCTTCTTCCAATCTTTAACGTCAAATGGTTGGGCAAGCTCACCAGGTGTGTCATGCAGCATAGGTACTGTGACAAAGTCAGTCTCTGTACCTAAGTGTCCAACACAGACTTCTGAGAATGCCTTTGCGATACCTTTATAAATATCGAAATCAGATTTAGCTTCCCATGCTGGGTCAACCGCAGTCGATAGTGGGTGAATGAATGGGTGCATATCTGATGTGTTCAGATCATCTTTCTCATACCAACAAGCCGTCGGAAGAATAATATCTGAATACATACAGGTCGATGACATACGGAAATCAAGGGTTACAACCAAATCTAACTTACCAGTAGCCCCCTCTTCGACCCACTCAACTTCCTCAGGCTTGAATTTATCCTTCTTACCAACGTCCTCATTCATCACACCATTTTTGGTACCAAGCAGGTACTTAAGCATGTATTCATGCCCCTTGCCCGATGAACCAAGTAAGTTTGAACGCCAGATAAACATGTTACGCGGAAAGTTCTCTGGAGCATCTGGAGCCTCACAAGCAAACTTAAGCTCGCCAGACTTTAATTGCCCAATGGCATAATCTTTAGGAGACATGCCTGCAGCTGCCGCATCTTTCGTCAACTGAAGTGGATTTCTATTTAACTGAGGAGCTGATGGTAACCACCCCATACGCTCAGCTTTGATGTTGTAATCAAGCATATGTTCGGAGAACTGGGTCTTATCAGCTAGGGGCGATAAGACCTCATGAACACTGACTTTCTCATGACGCCACTGTGAAGAGTGGTTATAGAAGAAAGAAGTACCATTCATCTGGCGTGGAGGACGTGACCAATCTAAACCAAACGCTAATGGTTGCCAACCGGTCTGTGGACGAAGTTTTTCTTGGCCAACATAATGTGACCAACCACCACCAGACTGACCCACACAACCACACATCATTACCATGTTAATAAGGCCACGGTAGTTCATATCCATGTGATACCAATGGTTCATTGCCGCACCAACAATAATCATTGCCTTACCGTGAGTCTTATCAGCAGTATCAGCAAATTCACGTGCAACCTTGATTACTTTATCACGGGATACGCCTGTTATCTTCTCCTGCCATGCCGGAGTGCCTGGAACGTCTTGATCATAGCTAGAAGCAACATTCTCGCCACCCAATCCACGATCAAGACCATAGTTGGCCATCATCAAATCGTATACGGTTGCAACAATAAGCTCTTCACCTGAAGCCGTTGTGACTTTCTTGCTTGGAACATTACGAACCTGCACTAACGCTTGATCACATGCAACCCAATGCTTATTAGCATCGTCGCCAGCAAAGTGCGGGAAAGAAACCGCTGACACATCGCCACCGATCAAAGAAAGTTGCAGCTTGGTATCTTTACCCTCTTTACCTTCACGCTCTTGAATGTTCCACTTTCCTTTCTCGCCCCAACGGTAACCGATGGATCCAGTAGGAGAAACAAACTCATCTGAGTTCTCATCAATCGCAATAGTTTTCCACTCAGGATTATTTTCCTGACCTAAATTATCAACTAGATCTGACGCACGTAGGAAACGAGTCGTCTTAAGTGAGTTATTATCATGCTTGTCAAGTACGACAAGCATGGGGAAGTCAGTGTATTGACGTACATAATCAGTAAAATACTCACTTGGATTATCTAAGTGGAACTCACGCAGAATAACATGACCAAATGCCATTCCCAGTGCAGCATCCGTACCTTGCTTAGGGTTTAACCACTCATCGGTCAGTTTAGAAACCTCAGCGTAATCGGGTGTAATTGAAACAGTTTTTGCACCTTTATAGCGAACCTCCGTGAAAAAATGAGCATCTGGTGTACGCGTCTGAGGGACATTAGAACCCCAGGCAATAATGTAGTTAGAATTATACCAATCAGCAGATTCTGGTACGTCAGTTTGCTCACCCCACGTCATTGGCGATGATGGCGGAAGATCGCAATACCAATCATAGAAACTTAAGCACACACCACCGATAAGTGAAAGATAACGAGAACCGGCAGCGTAAGAGACCATAGACATTGCAGGAATAGGTGAGAACCCCACTACACGGTCTGGACCAAATGTTTTAGTCGTATAGACATTCGCTGCGGCAATAATTTCATTCACTTCATCCCAGCTTGAACGAATAAATCCCCCATCCCCCGCTTAGATTTATAGGAATCAGTCTTAGCTTTATCTTCAACAATAGAAGCCCAGGCATTCACTGGATCTTGATTTATACGCGCCTTGCGCCACAGTTTAAGAAGCGGCTTACGTACTTTAGGGTACTTTAATCGGTTGGCACTATAGAGGTACCAAGAGTAACTTGCCCCACGAGGACAGCCACGAGGCTCATGATTAGGCAGATCTGGGCGTGTTCTTGGGTAATCAGTTTGCTGAGTTTCCCAGGTAACAAGACCATTTTTAACATAAATCTTCCAGGAACAAGAACCTGTACAGTTAACACCATGGGTCGAACGCACGATCTTGTCATGTTGCCAACGTTGCCGGTAACTATTTTCCCATTCGCGATTTTCACTGGTGGTATCACCGTGCCCATCACTAAACTCGCCTGTTTTCTTCTTTAAGAATTGTAAGCGATCCAGAAAATTACTCATCTATTTACTCCGTTTAACGATGACTGATAGTCCAGATTAGCGTCATCCAATCACTAAACACCGGTCATCGATATTGTTATCACCCATGGTTTTATCGGGGAGTCACTCCCCCGTAAAATATTCCACACATGTTAAGGATTTTTATGCTCAGCCCCAGGGCGAAGATAGAACCACCAGTTAATGACGATGCAGACCACGTAGAATATTGCGAATCCGTACAAGGAATTTTCAGGTGTAGTTAACTTAATTTGCTCACCGAGTTCTTGGGGAATGATGAACGCACCATAGGCAGCAATGGCGGAAGTCCAACCCAGTACAGGTCCAGCCTGCTCTTTGTTAAATACCATAGAGATGGTACGGAAGGTTGAACCATTACCGATCCCTGTGGCTGCAAACAGCACGAGGAAAAGTATTAAGAAGGGAATGAAAAAATCTTGAGGCGTCGCAGAAGCGTATGCAGCCTTCATAAAGTAAGCAACACCCACAGCACTTGCAACCATCACTATCGCACAGATCTGAGTCACTTTAGCGCCCCCCATCTTATCTGCAATCCACCCGCCCACAGGACGAATAAGTGCACCAATAAAGGGGCCCATCCAAGCATACATCAGAGCACTTGGACCATAGGGGTTGATGAGATCGTGGTTCATCACTCCGTCGACCATCACATGCTCATAACCAAAAATCACTTTGATAGACAGACCAAAACCTGCAGAGAATCCGATAAATGAACCGAACGTCATGGTATAGATAACACTCATTACCCAGGTATGGCGGTTACCAAAAATCTTGTATTGATGATTAAGGCTCTGTTTTACCTGACCAGGAATGAGCTTCAAGAGGAAAACAGTCAGTGCAATAATAATGGGTAATACAAGCCACTTGCTCAATTCAAAGCCTGAACCACCGACCTTCTCCGGTAACATTAACCACAGGCCGAAGATCGACGTTAAAAAACCGATAGCCAACATGCCTGAGATGATGCCAAATGATCGCGTTGTACCAGGTAGTTCAGGTGTGACGTGAGACGTTTTAATATTATTCATCCCCATCCAACCAACAACGGCGAGTGGGACCAAGAATAGCAACCAGATATAACCGGCATTATGGATCCACGCATCACTACCTGCTGGAATTTTACCAATCAAGGTTCCGGAGGTGTTGATCAACTGCATCGGCTCACCACCGAACAGACCGAAAGTCATAAATAGCGGCACTAAGATCTGCATGGTCGTCACACCTAAGTTACCCAACCCCGCATTCAAGCCAAGTGCCAAACCTTGTTTCTTCTTAGGAAAAAAGAAGCTGATATTTGACATAGATGAGGCGAAGTTACCGCCACCAAAACCCGATAACAAAGCGAGTAACTGGAAAATCCAAAGTGGCGTATTCATATCTTGCAGCGCAATGCCAGTTCCAATGGCAGGAACCATCAGGAGTGCCGTGGTAAACACAATCGTATTGCGCCCACCACATAGACGAATAAAGAAACTACTTGGTATTCGCAGTGTTGCCCCGGTCAAACCAGCAACAGCCATCAAGGTAAACAGTTCAGATGTGGCAAATGGAAAACCTAAATTCAACATCTGAATAGTAATGATGCCCCAATACATCCAAACAGCAAAACCACACAACAAACTTGGGATCGAGATCCAAAGGTTGCGATTAGCCACCTTCTTCCCTTCACGCTCCCAAAATGTGGGGTCCTCAACGTCCCATTTATTTATATCCGACATTATTTCCTCCAATAATTACAAGACGATCTTGATTCCTAGGCCAATATAAAGGGGGCTATATAGCCATTGATGTCATATCGACACCCTTCATGGAATATTTTGAAATCGACATAAAAATATCACTGGAAGAAAACAGCAAGTTGATCTAAATCATAGTTTTCATTGGTTACTTGAGGCCGTATAATTAACACTACTACCAAAGTATTAGCACCGAAAACAAATTAAGTTGCTGTAATATATTGATTAAAAATCATTGATGTGTACTTAAGATTTGAAAGAGAAAAATATGAACTATTAAGTGGTATAAAGATTAATTACACATTTCCCCTGCGAAATGTTACTAATCACTTATCCAATAGATGGGTGGCTTAAAAAGATGCAACAGGCTGCATTAAACTGTAATTCAGATCACACGCTTAATAAAAAATCTTCACTCGTTTCTAGTGCTCGCCTATATACGGCAATTATCATTACATCCTGCCTATTGAGTATGTTCGCATCTATTGTTGTTACAGACGATCTTCGTGGCGATGCAGAACATATTAATCGTGTCGGTTCATTAAGAATGCAAGTTATCAAGATGTCCCGAACCTCCCTTTCAGACCAGAGTAATGGCACAAACCTATTACGGAATGAAATGAGGGTATTTGATACAAAAATAAATGATATCTTATTTTATTTAACCAATAGTACCATCGGCAATCCGGAAACAATTAATCAACATACACGGGTTATTGCTCAATGGAATAATATTAAAGACAATACTTCTCAGATTGAACTAACTGAATATGATCAATTTGTTGAGACAATTGATCAGCTTGTTAGCCTGTTACAAACGGAGTCTGAGAAGAAACTAATGTTGTTAAGTATCATTCAGGGCTTTGACGTATTAATGATCCTGCTGATATCCATCTTTGTTTTTATTAAGTTAAACAACTCACTCATCAGTCCACTTAAACAGTTAGTCAATATTGCATCAGAGATAGGCAAAGGCAATTTTGATCTAAAAGTGGCTCAAATTGAAAATAATGAGCTTGGTGTGCTATCTCACACCATTCACCAGATGGCTGACCAACTTTCTGATACTCATAAAGAATATGAACGTCGAGTTGAGCTAAAGACCAGGCAGCTTACTCATAGTAACTTATCCTTAAAGGTACTATACACAGCCGCAAAAGGTCTGGCTAACTATGAATATCGAAAAATAAACCCACAGATAATCGATGAACTTGAGCACATTATCAATAATGGAACGATCTCCATTGCGCTCACTGAACACCACATTGACAATCTTATAGAGTACAGAGTGAACGGGAGAAAAACTAAACATAAGGATATGAATATAAGGCAATTTGTTTTGAAGAAACAGGGCCATTTCTTTGGAGATATTATCTGGCAATACCCTAAGAAGAGTGAACCTGAATCATGGCAAATTCAACTTTTACAAGCGATGGCGGACATTGTCGCTACAGCGATTGAATTGGAACAGAAAAAGATCACCGAAAATAGGCTACTGATTTCAGAGGAACGTGCCGTAATAGCAAGAGAGTTACATGACTCTTTGGCGCAGTCACTGTCCTTTTTAAAGGTGAAAATGAGTCTATTAACAAGACAGATAGAAAAAAAAGTAGCTGAAGATCAAGTAAACAGCACCATCCATGAGATCAAAAGTGGTCTTAATAGTGCCTATATACAACTAAGGGAATTGTTGACTACCTTTAGGTTGAGGTTAGACGACCCCTCTATTGAAAGTAGCCTAAAAGGCACTGTTGCTGAGTTCACAGAAAAGTGTCAACACCCAATCCAATTTACTTTAGATCTCCCGCAGCATTCACTCACTGCTAATAGAGAGATCCACCTACTGCAAATCATCAGAGAGGGGTTATCTAACATACACCGCCACGCCAAAGCCTCGAACGCGGGCGTTAAATTAGTAAAAGCCAATGGTAAGATTCTGCTTGAGATCTGGGACAACGGCATTGGACTACCAGAGAATATCGAGCAGATAGGCCATTTCGGTTTAGGTATTATGAAAGAACGTGCTAAGTCACTCGGTGCCGATATTCACATGTTATCTAATCTCCAAGCGGGTACCATAATTTCCCTAACCTTTGATATATAACGATTAAGTAAGAGTAAAAATGACCAAAGCTACTATATTGCTCGTCGACGACCACCCTACACTACGTCAAGGGTTAGCCCAACTTCTCTCACTCGAAGATGATCTTGAGGTAATTGCACAAGCCAGTTCTGGTGATACAGCAATTAGCCTCGCGATTAAGCATAAGCCAAATCTGATTTTGTTAGATCTCAATATGAAAGGTTTAACTGGTATCGAAACTCTCATCTCTCTTAGAGGTGCGGGAGTAGAAAGTAAAATAGTTATATTTACTGTATCAGACAATAAATGCGATGTACTACAGGCTATTCGATTTAATACCGATGGTTATTTGCTAAAAGACTCAGAACCGGAAGAGTTGATTGATAAATTAAGACAAGCATTAGCAGGCGATTTTGTTATCAGTGCACCGCTGACTCAGATCCTGGCGCGTAGCCTAAGAAACGATAATAAACAGAGCGAGCCCTTAGACAAGTTGACCCCAAGAGAGTTACAAAACCTAAAACTTATCGCATCAGGAAAGAGCAATAAATACATCGCTAATAAGCTCGATATCACAGAATCAACGGTGAAAGTACATGTCAAAAACCTTCTGAAAAAGCTGGGTTTTAAAACTCGTATCGAGGCTGCACTATGGGCTGTAGAGCATAAAGTTAGTCATTAACTTCACATAAGAGGAAGCATGATTATTATGTAGGCAATCAATATAGGACATCTACAATGAATAAAATACCAGTCGCACTAAGAGCACCTAGGTAAGGTGCAGATAATTAGCTGCGCTTATCTCACGTGTTGAGCGACACTCTCGTTCCACAATCAAGATGTCCGATTCTATTAGACCGAATATAGTGGTGTGGATGGCTAATCACCTTACACATCGACATCTAGCTTTCATGGTGATATTAATCTAAATACTTCCAGCTATCTGCGCCATCGAAATGCCTTACCTTGATATCTTTCATCTGAGCGATAGGGGCCATGCGAAAATTAATGCCATATTTAGCATCAGGGACTTTATCCGTCGTTACATAATGGGTCAAGCAACCACAGTTTTGGCAGTGATGAAACTCGATATACTCCTCTCCCCATCGATAAGCCTGAGTGGCCGGCACACTCGTTCCCGCAATATCTGTGATAAACGAGAGTTGAACTTGGTCCGGCGTATAGTAACCCCATAGTGAACCATAACGATTACAGGTGGAGCAGTTGCAGGAAGTGAGTGATTCAGGGGAGTGAGTCACTGTGATTTTCACATTGCCGCAATGACAGCTTAATTCCATTTTTAGTTCCAGTGCTTTGAAAGGTTAGCACTGTAAACTAAAGCAAGTCGTCGCTCTCCACAATAGTATTACTTTCAAAACTGAGCTTATAAGAAAGCCACGGCTTTGCAGCAGAAAACCCCAAAACTAAGAGATTTGGGGTTTATAAATATTATAAACGTGTGATTTTAGGCGTTAAAAAGTCATCTTTACCTAAGGTCAGCTGACCCTTTTGACTAGCATCTTTGCTCTGCCACTGAGTCCAAGCTTCAGCCTGAGCCTCATCAACATTAGTTTTATAGTCCTTATACCAGACAGAGACCTGCTCAGTTTGGTCTACGAGTTTCAGCTCCTCTAACCATGAATCGAATTCAGGGTTTTGTGGACTAAACTCAGGATTAAATTTCCCATCAAGCTCAGCCTTGATAGGACGAAGCTGGAAACCATTGCCATAAACAAAGCGCAGCAAAACATAGTAGCGCTTACCAGCTTCGACATCTGCATTTAAGAAAGTTGCAACCGATGGCAGTGTTGTATGGGACATAAACAGATGATGGCCAGGCTCAACGTTTTGCACCATCATAGTTTTAGAGCCTAACATGCCATAAAAGGTCTTATCCTCGCCTTTTACATCATATAGGCCAACCAAAAATGCACCGCTTATGCTATTAGCGGGGTTTAAGAATATGATCTGTGCCTTGTCGGCTTGTGGGAGTTCAATAACTTGTTGAGTAGAAGGTGTGATGAATGGTTTACCTGCACAACCGCTTAAACTCATGATCGCGATTAGCGTTATCAACTTCAAGTATTTCATTGGGTTTCCTTGTTATGAAATGTATTCCCTCATAAGTCGTCTGAGCATATGAGAGATGGCGCGAATATTAGCGAGCAAAAACACACAACTCAATAACATTTACACCACATTAAACAATAGGAATCAGAATTACATTCCATCCAACTGATTTATAACGATTACTTTCCATTTCAGCAAGATAAACGCCTAGCGCTTACCCTAAGTATTAATCGTGACCTTCTCGACAATAATAGGCTCGCGCGGCACATCGTCATGCCCCATCTTCGACGTGGTTCTGGCCTTCTCTATCTTTCTTACCACATCCATGCCAGCAGTGACTACGCCAAATACCGCATAACCCCAGCCAGAATTAGTGGTACCAGTGTGATCGAGAAAATCATTATTACCAAGATTGATAAAGAATTGACCCGTTGCAGAATGAGGCGCATCGGTACGCGCCATGGCTAAGGTGCCTTTAACATTTTTTAAGCCTCGATTGGCTTCATTGACAATTGCTGCACGAGTGGGCTTTTCATCCATATCCACTGTAAAACCACCACCTTGGATCATAAATCCCTTGATCACCCGATGAAAAATGGTTCCGTCATAGAAACCGTCCTCACAGTATTTCAAGAAGTTCTTCGAGCTCACTGGCGCAGTTTCCATATCGAGTTCAATCTCAATATCGCCAAAATTGGTGGTAAAAATAATCATGATAAGTCGCTTTGATAGAAAAAATAATAAAGACAAAGTATACCCTGAAACCACAGAAAGGGCTTGAATCCACAGTTTTATCTTCCATGATTTAACTCGCCACTCCTTTAAGCACAAATTTACCTTGCACACATAACCAAGGTATTCATTTCATTATAATTCAGTAATTCACACTGCTCAGTATTCTTACAAGAGACCTCAGATACTTTCGATGTACGTTTCAAAGTCGAGTATGCATCGAGGAAACTCCCTGGCCCGACACTAAATCTGGTAACCCCAAATTTAAGCAGAGTATCGGCTCGCTTTGAAACAGCTAAGTGATCACCAGCCAACATAAAGTTCAAAGGCAAATCCAGATTGTTAGCTAAACGTGTAGCAGCCTTGTCTGAATCTAATCCGGGAATAAAACCGCAATTAGCACCAGCGGCCTGATAACGAGTTAAACGGGCCTCGGTCATAGTTAGCGCCTCTTGGTTATCGGCCAGCCCTCGTAGAAAGACATCGGTTCTGGCATTGATAAATACCTGCCCACAAGATGCAGATGCCCGTATCGCTGTTATTTTCGCCACCAGCAATTCAGGCGTTTTATCGCCATCTTCTATGTTGATACCGACCACGCCTAATCTCACTAGCTTAGTCACTAAGGACGCCACATCTGCAGGCTTGTCACTATAGCCATCCTCTATATCGACGGTCACAGGAAGCTGGCTCACTCGCATGATATTTGCGACAGCAAGCAGCAATGCATCGACGGGGAGCTCACCGCCATCGGCATAACCTAATGACCAGGCTAATGAGGCGCTACTGGTCGCCAATGCCTTAGCCCCCGACGCTTGCACCACTGCCGCGCTGGCAGCATCCCAAACATTGACGAGCATCAGAGGTGATGACTGTGAATGTAACTTGCGAAAAGTATTCAGGTGAGATTCAAACATGTTCGTTAATTCCATTACTTGTGCTCCATGACAACTCTGTGCCAGCCGCTAGTTTAGTGACACGCAGTCTAGCAATAGACTTGCCCTTATCCTCGCGGGAAACGGAACTCAACACAGATTGATCTAGTATTCCTGTTAATCTCGGCATGATTTACTGGCTAAACCTGGATAACTAGCAAGACATATCGACTAACAATTCCTCGGCTTAACCCTGCCATTTATGAGCTGTTTTTTGATAGAGTAAGAAGCAGAATAATAATAAATCGAGGTTTCCATGCCCACCCAGACTCCCTTTATGAATCGCCACTCATTCACAGCTAAACGCATTGTTTCCGTGCTGCTAGTGACTGGTACACTCGCCTGTGTATTATTCGCCACCAGCAGTCGTGCGCAGAGTACGGCGCCAACTGTGGCGCCTTCTCAGGAAGATATGCGCCTCTATGATATTGCCACGGCGCCAAGCGCCGACAGGCTGCGCAGTGATGTCGAGAAGTTGGTGAACTTCGGCACCCGCCACACCTTGTCAGAGACAGAGTCTGATACCCAGGGCGTAGGCGCGGCCAGACGTTGGATTAAAAATGAGTTTGAACGCATATCCGCTGACTGCGGCGGCTGTCTGGAGGTGATAACTTTATCCGATACCGTCACTGGCAAACGTATCCCTCATGCTACTGAAGTCGTCAATGTCATTGCCATCCAGCGCGGTACGCTCGAGCCTAAGCGCGTGGTGATGATGAGCGGCGATATCGATTCTCGCGTCACAGATGTGATGGACTCAACCTCTATATCACCCGGTGCCAACGATAATGCATCCGGTGTTGCCGGAGCCATCGAAGCCGCCCGGGTACTGTCTAAATATCAGTTTGCAGGCACTATTATCTATGCCGCGCTATCTGGCGAAGAACAAGGCCTCTATGGCGGCGCAGCGCTTGCTCAATACGCCAAAGATCAGCACTGGCAGGTACAAGCGGTACTAAACAACGACATGATAGGTAACATCGAAGGCATCAATGGCGTCATCAACAACCACACGGTACGGGTTTTCTCTGAAGGGGTTCGCATCGCCGAAACTGCCGAAGAAGCCAAGCAGCGTTATTTCAGCGGCGGCGAAAACGACTCGGCATCCCGCAACCTGGCGCGCAAGATAAAAACCTTGGCCGACCAATACATGACGAATCTCGATGTGATGATGGTTTATCGTTTAGATCGCTTCGGCCGCGGCGGCCATCACCTCCCCTTTAACAAGGCAGGCTTTCCCGCCGTACGCATCATGGAAACCAACGAGAATTACAACCGTCAGCACCAAGATATTCGTGTCGAGAACGGCATAGCCTACGGCGATGTGATTGAAGGGGTGGATTTCAACTTCAATGCCAAGCTCACCGCGCTTAACGCCATCAGCCTGGCATCAATGGCCTGGGCTCCAGCACCACCAGCTTCTGTCACCATAGAAGGGAAAGTCTCCGCCAGCACCACCTTAAAATGGCAGCATAATACTGAGCAAAATAATGTCATCGGTTACCGCGTCTATTGGCGGCTCACTACCGAGTCTGAATGGAAGCACAGTCGATATGTCGGCAAGGTGAATTCATTCAAATTAGAAAACATGGTCATAGATAACTACTTATACGGCGTCGCTAGCGTAAGTGCTAACGGCAACACCAGCCCGGTGGTCTTCCCCGGCGCAGCAGGCGCTTTTTAAGCTGAATATATGTTGGTGATTGGGCTCTCTAATTAAGTGCCTAGTCACCTTTTTCCTTTCTGCTTACGCCAGCTCATAAATTCCCCATCGATTACACTAAAGCTAACCAAACAAGCTAAACCAACTAAACCAACTAAACTTGAGACTAGTGAATTTCGTTTGATATTGATTGCGAAATAATTTCAATCGGTATAACCCGCTGCTCAGTGGGTCATCGATATTGGGAGCAAAGCGTGTATGAATCAAATTATGATTAAGCATCAAAATGACTCTCAATATATAACCTCATTCGTTTCATTTTTGCCTAAGCATACCTGCCAGTTGTTGGCGCTACTAATATCAATAATAAGCCTAGGGAGCATAGAGAGGGTTTATGCCGACAGCTTAGTCGCCCTAGATCCGCTCATGGAAAGCGAACCAGCCACCATGCGGATCTGTTATGAAGATAAAACCCATTTTCCCTTCACAACTAAGGAGAGCATCAGCGATAGCAATACCCTTGGTTTACGCGGCACCTTGGCGGACCTAATTATGACATCCGCACACACTTCAAGCCTGCCTATACAACTCGTTAGGCTACCTTGGAAACGCTGTATTCAACATCTAGCCCAAGGGAAAACCGATGCTATTTTTGCGGCTATATGGACACAAGAAAGAGAGACTTGGGGGGTATTCCCTAAGCTAAATGGCAATATCAATTTAGATCAACGTTTATGGCGGGGCAGATATCGTGTATTTACCCATAAACACTCGAATCTTAAATGGAGCAACGGACAATTTTCAGGGCTGAAATTAGGTGTAGCTGCGCCATTAGGTTATATCGCCCATGAGAAACTGTCTAAGTTAGGGACATTACCCGCCAACAACTTAACGCCGAGTGAAGGGTTTATCCTACTCGCCAAAGGAAGGCTCGATGGCTATGTGATTGAGACATACATAGGGAAAAACATGATTAAACAGCTGAACTTAACCGATGAGCTCACTGCATTAAAGGAAGATTTTATGCACGTAAATTGGTATATGCCTGTGTCTCACCAGTGGTACCGGCAACATCCAGAACTTACGCTAAAATTTTGGCAAACATTAGCTGAAGTGAGAGAGGAGCAAGGTGACGCAATTTTCAATAGCTATATCAATCCGTAGCATCTCATTATCCACTCAGCGCTTGTATCAATCTCCTTTACCTAAGCAGGCAAAGATAAAATGCTTAGCGGCCGACGAATGCGTTTATTTACAGCTTTACTGCTGCAAAAAAACGGCGCCAGGACCTTTGTTCGCGGCTTCATCGCCAGGATTACGCAACTTACAAGACTTAATGGATAAACACCCACAGCCTATGCAAGTATCGAGTTGATCTCTGAGTTGAGTAAGTCGATCGATTCGCGCTTGTAATTGCTTGCGCCAACTCAATGACATTTGCTGCCACTGCGCCGTAGAAAGGGACTTATGTTTTGGTAGTTTAGCAAATACCTCTGCAATCTCGTTTAACGATATCCCTAATCGTTGCGCCGACTTAACAACAGCAATTCGTCTCAATACATTACCGTGATAACGGCGTTGATTGCCCGAATTTCTTGCACTGTGAATAAGTCCCTTCTCTTCATAGAAATGAACCGTTTGTACACTTACACCTGCACGTTTTGCCACTTTTCCAACACTTAACTCAGTCGGGGTCACAGAATCCATCGCCGAACTGATAGATTTCGAATTCATAAAAAAACACTTTACCTATAGTTAACCATAGGTTTTACACTCATCGAAATAGTAAATCAAGCGAAGACTAATGTAAGGGACAAACATGAAGGTTCAACAAAAGGCACCAGCGCTAACAGGCATAGATCATCTCCATTTGTACGTGGAAAACAAGCAAGCAGCTCTTGAGTGGTATAAGAATATATTAGGTTTTAGCCCAGTCGACACGCTAGCTGACTGGAATACCGAATCGGGTCCGCTCACTATCGAAGATGCCAGCGGTATTATTCATCTTGCCTTATTCACCCGTGATATCCAGCCTCCCGTTACCTCAATTGCCTTTAAAACCAGTGGTGAACAGTTTCTACTCTGGCTAATCCATTTTGCACACCAAAAGATAAAATTAAGAGTCGCCGATCACCAAGTCTCTTGGTCAATATACTTCAAAGATCCCGACGGAAACATGCATGAAATAACCACTAGCGAACATAAATTCGTTACCGATAACATCAAACAATAATCCTCACAAAGATAACGTTAAATATTTAGCAAGATAACAATATAGGGGCCACCTATTTTCTCCCTAAATCCTGCTTCCACTATTACCAGCATATTAATCAGTACAGCGGCCCGTTAGCGCTCGGTTAAACTCGAACGAAAAACCAATAAAAATACAACCAAACCCGATCAAAAGAAAAACCAAATAAAAACATAAAGACATAAAAACTAAAGAGGTCACTCTATAAAACTGGAAAATTGATACATTTGTAAATAAATGCAGAAACAAAAGATTTCACGCTGATACCTCTGCTAAATTACCGCCCTATATTCGATGGGGAGAAATCATGAAATTTAAAATACTGGCAGTAATAACAGCCTTAAGCCTGACTCAATGTACAAGTATGAATATGGAGCAATGCCAACTTGCAGATTGGTATTCCATAGGTATGAGTGACGGTAATAACGGCGCAGTGTCTTATACCGTCAATGACTATATCAAAGACTGTAATGAGTTCGGTTTAGCCGTGAATAGCGAAAAGTGGACTGCAGGCTATCAAGCCGGGCTTAAGAACTACTGCCAGACAGAAAATGGTTACAAGCTGGGATTACAAGGGGCTTACTACAATGGTGTTTGCTCCAATAATGAATTCCTAAAAAGATATAATGAAGGCCATCGCAAATACGAGATAAAACAGCGGATCTCAAGTATTGAATCGAGACTGAAAGGTATCAATCATGAAATAACCAGCCTGAATAAAAAAATTAATGCAGGCCAAGAGGTCGCTAATAACAAAGAAGACAAAAAGAGCCTGAAACGAGAAGAAAATAAGTTAGAAAAAGAGCTAATGCTACTGCGTATCGGTGCTGCAGATATACTCCCGATCCAATTCATCTTCTAAGCCTTAATCCTAATCCCTAAACCAGGGCTCTAAACTAGGCCCACCATCTACCCCTAAATTAAGTAGTCCTCTAAATAGGCCCCTAATGTCAGAATCTTACAGTGTCTGCCTATAGTTATCGATTAGGTCATCAAGGAAAGAAAACAACAATGTGTTCATACTTGTAGTATCAGTTGCAAGCAGGACTTCCCTGCTCTGAACCCAAGGCTCACTCGCCACCAGACTTGTATCTAACGCTGAGTTAACTAGCCCTTGCATACTTTCCTTGGTGAACTCTAGGTGACACTGAAAGCCGTAGACAAGTTCTGAATACTCAACAATTTGCCGGGGACAGCCAATACTCGATGCCAGTACCTTAGTCGATGGCAAGATTCCCGGCATGTCATTGTGCCAATGGCCAACAACTTCTTGGTGCTTAAAGTGTTTGAGTTTGGAATGACTCTGCCCTATGTCTGTAAGCATGATAGGAAAATAGCCAATTTCGGTAGACGGACTAAGTTCAAATTTGGCCCCTAGCGCTTCACCTATCAATTGCGCCCCCAGACAAACACCAAGAATCGCCTTACCAGCTTCAATACACCGGCTGATAAGACTTATTTCGTTGTTTGCATTGAAATAAGAACACGTTTCTACTGATGTTGACGGAGATTGAGGCCCGCCAAGGATAACCAGTAGATCGAAATCAAGCAGGTTTGGTAATTCATCCCCCAGATATAACCGGGTACTGGTCTGTTTAAAACCTCTGCCCGATATCCACTGAGTAAAAGCCCCGGGACCTTCATAGGATTCGTGAATAATAAAATGAACATGCATTGCTATACCCCTCAAATTTGTCGAATGAAGCATAATGCTATCGAAAAGAGGCGTGTCTTAACCTATCCTATAAGCCATAAAGCATCGATAAGTCGCCACCATGAATAAAAAGTTAGCCAATGAACAAATCAGCGCATCTAGCACTAGCCAAGTCATAGCTAAGACTATCCATATGCCCGCTAATTTTGTTGATGACTGGCATACACACATCTGGCATCAGATCATTTTTCCAGTCACTGGGCTACTGCAATCTGATATTGGCAAGAGCAGCTTTATCGTTCCACACAATGCCATACTCTTTGTTCCGGCAAATACCCCACATAAATCAGTCGCCGTGACTCAAACACGGTTCTTATCCCTCTACTTAAACCCGAGCCATTCAGCCATGGGGCAAAACATGAAATTTCTGAATGAGCCAAAATCTTGCTTAGTGACACCGTTTCTAAAAGAACTGATCCTGCTCTTGATACAAGGCGATAAAGCCACACAGACAGAAGAGATGACAGCACATCTGCTTTTAGTCCTCAATGATCAGCTAGTGCTAGCAAACAGTTATCAGATCCCCCTATTAATCCCAGATGACCGAAGACTAAAAACGATATTTTCTCAGCTAAAGCAACAGCCAGATTTACAACTCACCTTATCTGATTGGGCGAGAAGGGTCGGAGCATCAGAAAGAACACTATCCAGGCTGTGCGCCAAGGAGTTCAATCAATCCTTTTCACTATGGAGGCAGAATGTCCGGCTAGTGCTGGCGCTGCAACTGTTAGAAAGCAAACAATCAATCAACAGCATCGCCCTGGATCTAGGCTACCAATCAGATTCAGCCTTTATCCATGCGTTTAAAGGCTTATTCAATCAAACACCCACCCAATACCGAAAAGAGTATCGAAAGAACGCCCTCGCCTAGCGAGCTCACTGAAAACTAAGCTGGTACATTTATTTTTTCACAGCCCCGATGAGTGATAGAATCGATGCCTGTTTAACTTAAAAATCATACAAGGTAGTGCAATGAATCCCATTCTTGCGATCTTAAAAGAGCACAATGTTAGCGACGCACAGATCAAAGACCTGTTCCAGACTCTGACCGAAAACCCTATGGCTGCTATGGCCACAATCGGCCAGTTAGGTATCCCACCAGAGAAGCTACAACAGCTCATGGGGCTAGTCATGCAGAACCCTGCCCTGATAAAAGAAGCCGTTGTTGAACTAGGCCTGGATTTCTCGAAAGTTGAAGCCGCAAAAGCACAACTACAGAAGTAGGCCCACACAGCTAAAAACACTTCTTTAAAAATAAGGCCAGCCACAATTAATCCAAAGAATTGTGGACGGCCTTATCTTTTTGTCACCGGCTCAATTTGCTACATAACTCCCAGCACCATTAATCTCCGTCACCCCTTTAAGAATCAACAAGCTGGCTCAAAACTAACTAAGCAAACTAACTAAGCCACCCATTATAAATCAACAACATACCTACCAAACCCCTGATTATTAATACTCAGCTAAGCGACAAAGTTAACTCAGCCTGTTATAGGGCTATACAGAAACTAACTAGGCCATCCATTATTAATCAACAACATATCTATCGAATCCATGATTATCAATACTCAGCTAAGCGACAAAGTTAACTCAGCCTGTTATAGGGCTATACAGAGTTGGTTATCCATAAAGTTGGTCGCTTTAAGAGGGGGGAGGTGAATTAAATGCAGGACTACCCAACCCATTAAATGAATAGGTTAGTTGGAATAAGGAATGATTGAACGTATCAGCTTGCTTGTAAATACTGACAACATTGAGAGAAATGCCGTCGTCGCTTCTCTAAGTGTTCACAGTAGCTCGTTAGCTCCTGCAAGGTGCCTACAGGCCCATGGAATAGCTTACCAAAATCAGCAGTGAGTTTTATCCAGTTATCACTGGGAATATTGAGTCGTGTCAGTATTCTTGCTGCATTGACTGAAATTTCACCTCGCTTATCATCACGAAGTATACGGCCCGTTTCATCAACTAGATCTAAGTAGTCTTTAAGGTCAAAGTTGATACCTTTAGCTTGCTGCTCATGCTCATTGCCAATAAAAGATAATAGTTTTACCGGTTGCTTCCCCTTCAAGGCCGCCTTAACTCTTAGCTGAAGGCTGGTATAATCAGAATTTTCTGGTGTTTGAGCTACCTTCGCACGGATAGGGTTCAGTTCAACATAAGCCATACACGCTAAAACGGCCGCTTCATCGAGTAAAGCTTGGCTTTTAAACCTTCCCTCCCAGAAATGCCCGGTGCAGTTATCTTCATCGTTGGCTTTCCTAGCTATGGGTTCATTGAGACAACGCATGAACCAGCTAATATCACTGAGACGTGAGCGATAAGTGGCAATGAGATGTTTTAACTGAGCCACTTGGTACTCATCAATAACCTCTCCTTTAGCGAACTTCTGTGTAATCTCTGTACCCTTGAAACATTTATGCCACTGTTCAACCACCTCTCTATCGGACCAGGTATTGACCGTCTCTAAATCAATATACAGCACTAAATGCAGATGATTACTCATCACGGCATAGGCAGCCACATCAATAGCAAACACCTCTGTCAATTTGAGGAGCTGCGTTTCTACCCAACCCCGACGATGGTCATAGTTTTTGCCTGTATATTTGTCGTCTCCGCAGAGATGGGCGCGGCGGACTACGCGACTACAGCAGTGATAGTAAGGTGTGTCTTCGAGACTAATTTGAGTACTTCGAGGGCAGGGCATAATAATCTCCAGCTTAAACTCTTCATTAAGCTTAGTAAGAAGAGTAACTGTATGCCATTAACTATGGGTGGCCTAATTTATTGATTGCACTCAGATGCGAATCTCATGCATATTTGGAAACTGACGCAGTCTTTTTTGACCTTAAGGAATTTCATGATTTTAATTACTGGTGCCAGCAGTGGCTTAGGGGCCGCGCTGGCAAATATATATGGCAACGAGGGGCGTTCGCTATTGCTCACCGGGCGTAATGAGCAACGCCTTGCCCAAGTGGTGAGCACTATTTCCGGTGAGGTCACCACCATCTCCGCCGACTTGTGCCAATCCCGGGAAATATCGGCGCTGCTAGACTCACTGCCACAGGCCCCAGATACCGTGATCCATTGCGCTGGCAGTGGTTATTTCGGTGCAATCGAACAGCAACAGCCAGACTCGATCGGTGAACTGATCCACAACAACCTGACGGCGACGATCTTGTTGCTGCGGGAGTTGGTGAAGCGCTATCGCAATGACAAGATCAGTGTCGTTGTAGTCATGTCGACGGCGGCCCAGGTCGCCAAAGCCGGCGAGTCCACCTATTGCGCAGTCAAATGGGCGATACGGGGACTGGTCGAGTCTCTGCGCCTGGAGCTCAAAGGTAGCCCGATGAAGTTGATCGCCGTCTACCCCGGGGGCATGGCCACTGATTTCTGGAAAACCAGTGGCAAGGAGCTCGATACCTCGGGGTTTATGACCGCCCAGGAGGCCGCCATCATGTTAAAACAGGCTCTGGTCAGCACAGATCATGGTTATGTGTCAGATATTACGATCAATCGAGCCTAGTTGCTCATCTGCACAGCGCTTTGCCTGACATCTTGCCGACTCTAAGTAGGATGACTTGGGTAGCGATACCCAAGTCGCCTGAGATATAAAAAGTCGGTATTAGTTTACTCAGCCCCTACTTGTTACAAATCTGATATATTTAAAACTAATATATTTTGGTCAAGATGATGAAGAGGAAACTGGATGGGCTTTGAAAGAGAGACTCGTGTTGAACCGCTTCATTCATATTTCTCACATATTCTTGCCCGAATCCGATATTTATTGCCATTAATGGTGATGATCCTTTCGCTGTTTATCGACCCCGTAAAAGCCGATATATTAACGCTCTCTCTGACAACGGGTGACAATTACCCGCCTTTTACAAGCCGTGAACTTCCCCAAGGCGGCATGGCGACCACACTGGTGATCAACGCCTTCAAAAAATCTGGTTATTTGGTTGAAGAAATCGAATGGCTTCCATGGAAAAGAGGGGTTACGCTCACACAGCGAGGACAGTACCATGCTACATTCCCCTATGGTTGGACCCCAGAACGCGCAGAATATTTCTATTTTTCGGCTCCCTTCTTTCCGACAAAAAAATATGCTTGGTCGCGTTTGGGGCAAGCAAACACATTAACGAACGAAGAAGATTTACAGGGAACGGTTTATTGTAACCCGCGCGGATATGCGGACTTTGGGAAAATAAAGGAACTTATAGATCGAAACCTACTCCGCCGTGAGACACCCAATAGTATGCTGCATTGCTTCAAAATGTTGCTGCAAAAGCGGGTTGATTTCGTCAGTGCGGCCCCCAACGATGCCATGAAAGCACTTTTAGAGGCTGAGATATCGCCACAAGAGGTTCAACGATCTGAATTTGTTGTTACAGAAATCCCGCTTCATGTGATTGTACCCAAACAAATACCACGGGCTCAGGACATAATTGACGCCTTTAACAAGGGGTTAATTATACTCCGGGAAAATGGCCGTTATGAGGTTCTAAAGGAAGAATTCAATTGGGTGGAGTAACACAATGAAAAGTGAGAAAAGCGAGGTCAGAATCTGACCCAATCTGTTATAGGTGTCTATTATTTCACCAGTACCTAATTTAAGCATCCACATTAAACGCAAGACAGTCTCGCATTTAATGTAATAGCATAGACTTGGAGCCAAGTTAGCCTTGGCAATCTACTGGTAAATAGTCATCTGGAATGTGTTCACTAGTGCACCTCCAACTGATGTAGCCCATTTCATCCACGTTCGGGATTAAGTAGATCTCATATTGCTGATAATCACCTAAAGCTGCAGAACCTAGAAAACTTAAAATGCCATCACTGTATAACCAGTAGGTAGGCAACTCACGCTCTAATGCGATATCAGCCACATCCCCAGGCCACTCATTGCGGGTCTTATAATAGGCTTCAACCGCCTCGCTCACAGGCATCATCGCCTTGTGGTTGGTTTCGACACTTTTAATCGCCAGAGTGATATCTGTTACTTGTGCCTCAGCCTCCACTTCGTCAGTGTCATACTGACTCATCTCCGCGGCTTCTACGCTTGAATTTGTTTTCTCTAGATATTGTTTATATTGAGGAATCGCGATAGCAGCCATAATACCTATGATTGCCGCTAATACGATGATCCCCCACCACCATTGCCCATACGTGGTACACACATACTAAATAAATAAGCGACGGCGTGGCGTGATGGTGGGAAATAAGTGCTGCCGGTAGACCGTGCATGCACCCGAGCCATACGCTTAGTCAACCAAGGATAGCTGCCGTTTAGCTCGTGCAGTGACATCCAAAAGCCATTTGTTTCTTTGGCTTGATTAATGTATTGCTCGACATTCATCCGCTTCCATTGCTCTACCCCAGCTGCGAGTACCGCTACGGCATTAGTGGCAGAACCGGGGTTGTTACAACAACGCTCGCCATGCAAATCACAGGTGTATTCACACGCTCTTGCGTAGGCCGGGCCAATCAAAGGTAACCAAGCCGAAAATACCAATAACGGTCCCTTGCCCAAGTGATTACGGCGAATGTGACCAAGCTCGTGACCGATATAAAAATTGAGTGCATCTTTATCGGTTTCTAACGCATCGACGATGAAAGAAAAAAGCACGATATAATTACGACGCAAGAAACGTGTCGCTAACGCATTCAACATACCGTCGGCCGCCAATAAATACACCTTAGGTGGTTCAGGCATATCTAAGCGTGCGCAGCAGGCCAAGTATTGAGTGTAAAGCTCTGGAAGTTGCTTTGTATTGACTTCAACCGCTGAGCCTTTTAAATAACACATGAAGGCCATATATGGCCATGTTACTATCTTCATTAGAAAACCAGTTGCACACCCACCATTTATCCGACTGCGAATTAGCCATCGTTCAGCTCGATTGGCTTTTATAAGTAAGTAGAAAATTGGTAACTAGCTGTAGATTAGGATGTTATTGATTTCCAGTGAATGGCTTGATTTTTTATTAATCCAAAGTTGATTTTATAGCCACCAATAAATCTTCTAAAAATGGTTGTGAAAGATGAATAGAAAAGTATTAGGACGATCATAATTACGTATGAATTCTACGACGATAGCGGCTGATTTTTATGTGCCATCAACCATCTCTGCAGAGGGGCAGGCTTTCCTAAGTAAAACCTTCTCCCATGAAATTAGAAATGCTTCTGTTATTCCCTCTGAGCTTGATAGTGAGGGCTGGAAGCAGTTGCAAGATTTGTCAAACGAACAGGTAAAATCATTCAATGATTCAGTGGTATCACTTTATCAGCCTCATATAGAGGAAATGATGCTCGAGGGTGTACGAATACTCGATATTAAACCTCAAAATTGGCAAGATAACGCTAAAGTCCTTGTCTATATTCATGGTGGTGCTTATGTTGCCTATAACCCTGAATCTACACTAGCCAGTAGTGTCCCTGTCGCTGCAGATACCGGGACTAGAGTCATCTCAGTCGATTATACCCTCGCGCCACATGCACAATATGACATTATTATCGATCAAGTCTTAAGTGTGTTTAAAGGGCTAAAAAAGCTTGGCTACAAAATGTCAGATATCGCTGTATATGGCGACTCTGCAGGCGGAGGGCTAGCGGCAAGCAGTATACTTAAGATGCGTGATCTAGGTGAAGAGCTTCCTGCTGCATTGGTATTATGGTCTCCTTGGGCTGATATAACCGAAACAGGCGATACTTATCATACTTTAAAAGATGCCGATCCACTTTATCTGTATGAGTTACTCCTGAAACCGTCGGCAGATGCTTACGCTGATATTAAAGATCAAAAGCATCCTTATGTTTCACCTGTATACGGCGATTATAGCAAGCCATTTCCACCTACTTTGATTCAAGCTGGAACTAAAGAGATATTTTTGAGTAATGCGGTACGTCTTTACCAACAAATTGACAGTCAAGGTGGTGAGGTGAAATTAGATATCTACGAAGGAATGTGGCATGTATTTCAAGCGTTTTCATATTATATTCCTGAAGCGCAACTGGCACGTAAGAAGATGGCTAAGTTCATATCAGGGAAGTTCACCGCTAGTGAGAAGTCAGCTGATAATACCAGTCCCACTATAAATAGGTGATCAGTTCAGAGCCACTCAGGCTGAAAGATCACATTATTAGTAGGATTAATATAAGATGCTCAACGACTCTAACAAATTAAACCAATACCAACTCAACATCAACAAAAGTAAACTCATCTGTAAGCTCTGCCTTCAAAGATTCCTTCATCATCATGACGGCATTGCTATTACTCCCTGATAACTTACTTAAAGACAAGCTAATAATCACCAAGTAGCTACTACCAGTCTTACCGATATTGAGTGACTCGGAGCTTATTCCTTGCAGTTCAAGTTGGCGATTTACTTTATCTTCGATAAGTTGATGTTGTGCTTCATCCTGCAATTTACCACCCGCCAACTCAACAAATGCCTCTTTAATAATGCCTACAGGCTGACCAAGTATTGCAATAGCGAGAAGTATCACTAACAAGGCATCACCAATATACAGCAGAAAGTCAAATTGACTTCCGGGTTGAACATAACCAATCACAACTAAGATAGCACCCGTGGAAGCCGAAAGTATTCCGTCGATAAATGAGGCTTTTTGGTCAACTTTGAGCATTGAACTACCCATCTTAATACGCCTGTTTTGCACTCGATACATTGCCGATAAACCCCAACATATTGATACCATGGCTATCGCATAGTAGGCGATTGGTCCTGTCTTAATCATATTAAGCGGCTCTCCTTCCAAGTATTGGAAGACCTTATTGGCATTAGAGGTTATGGCCGAGATGATAACGCCGAGCAACAACAAGCCTTTCATCAACGAATACAGAGCTTCGGTAACGTACAAACCAAAGGGAAATGTCTCTGAACGAATAGTCTTAATTTTCGAGATTTTAAACGCCACTATAGAAGATAAAAACAGGATAAATGACATGTTACCGTCTAGTAGCAGAGCTTCAGACCCTGACAGGTAGAATGTAAACCAGCCGCTCAATGCCATCACAAAGTTGGCAACAAGACCGATGGAAATCGATTGGCGCTCAATAATTCCAATTTTATCTTTCATAATTCTCTACACATTATACGTCGGTTAATTTAACAGTTGATCAGCTAGTTAGTCGTTCATTCTAGTACTAATAAGCAGCCAAAGCTAAACTCAAAATACCACCTTATATCCTCTATATCAGGTCAGGTGACTTATCATTATGAAAAAGTAGAAATAACAAAACAACAACAAAATAACAAAGACGGCCTAAAACCTGACTAAAGGTAGGCTAAAGCTAGATACCATGGGGCTTGAAACGCATCTTATGCTAAAATCCTGCTATCAGCTTTATGAATGTGCAACAGATCTCATTTGTTTGACTGAGCGTAGTGAAACCTACCGTGATTAACTAATGAGGATACAAGATATGAACAAGTTAAATGCCGAAGAGCGTAAAGCCCGAGATAATGAACGTTTTTCACAGCGAGTGGATGAGCGCAGGGTAAAGGGCGAAGATGTCGTTGCTTACGCACTAGCCAATAAGAAAGCCTTTAAGTTTCTGACTAAGTCAGAGAAGCACAGCCTTAAGGAAAGACAAGCAGTGCTTCTGGAAGAAGCGAAGATTAAAGCACAAGAAGCAATGAAGCTTAGAGATGAACAAGAATTAGAAAAGGTTGAAGCGGCATTTCCCGAAGAGGAAGACACGACCAACAGCCATAGTTAATTATTATAGCTGGCCGAGTTCAAAATATGTGGGGGCAGGAAATAGAATGCCCCTACAAAGGAGTCGACCCTGACCCTGACGGCGCCCGATTGATTAGCTTAAAACAAATCTTCCAGCCACTTTTTGGTCAGGCCAATACCGACCATAGCCTTAAGTTTTATTAGCGCCATAGTATCACCAGACTCCAATATCGCAGGGCCACAACGCGGGTCTGAGCGCTGTAATGCTCCGGTCATTTTATGATTAATTGGGATCGGTTCACAGCCGTGTCCTGACTCACAAATAAAGTCCCATTTCTCTTTAGCGGGCGCATGACAAGCGAAGCAGTTGCCACCAAAACGATTCACCACATCAACGAAACCACGTTTTGCAATTGTAGAACCACTTTCATTAACTTCCAATTCAAAAAATTCCCAGTCACCGGTTGCCATAAAAGTACCTGGCTCGCGCTTGACCATCACTTCCGTAGGTACCAGTTGCACCACTGATCCGGTCGGATAAACAGCCCCCTCAGGAGAATTTGCTGCGGCCAGAGTTCCTTCAATGTCTCCCAGCAGATTGTCTACGTAAAAATGGCGCACTGGCGTCATTTCTCGTATGCAGCTAAAACTCTCTTCGTCGATAGTTATAACGGCGGATGCAACTTCAGGCGTTGCCGCATAACTCACTGTACTGCTGATCAGTGTAATGAACAAAATCATCATCCATTGACCAATAGTTAATACTGTTTTCATGGTGTTCCTTATTGTTAAAGCTTATAAAACGAGCCAAATTTAAATCGTGTTTTCGCTACAGGCATTCACAGAGTTACCAGTGGTATCTTGTACTCTTGCCCATAAGCTTATGGCGGCGACACCTACAGAGCCATTGAATACGTTTATTCAATTAAGCCCCACAACAATTGCGCGCAACTAAATTGCCAGCAATCATATTTGATTTATTTGATATTGACAATATTTCTGCTGCATAAACTTTTCAAATAAACGCATTTTTTCAAGCCAAACTATCTTAGTTAACTCTAGTCATAAAAACTTTATGTAGTGTAAAAGTCGGGGGAAGTTTGAGTATTGGTGATAAATAGGGTCAGAGTCTGACCCCATTTTTAGGAATGGTTAATTTTGAACAAGACACTAGTGTAATTAATAATTTAAACCCGCTATTATCATGCTGATTATTATCAAACTGCTAGCTCTTACCAAACGACAGAGTTAAAGCAGTGAATGGATGCTATTGATAAATGATTCTCAAAACTAAGCGAGTGCAGAACACAAAGTCACCTCAAGCGATTGCAGGTCAACAGCAAGAGACGAATGTCGCCTTTTTCCTGCGCCGAGCATATAAAGATAACCAGCAAGTGCTGGTCATCAATGACTTCAAATTCACTTTCAATGATGAAACGGCGCAAATCGATCACTTGATTATCTATCCCTATGGCTTCGTGTTGATCGAATCCAAGAGCATCAAGGGCCATGTCAAAGTGAATAAGCAAGGTGAGTGGACTAGAAGCCATAACAAAAATTGGCAAGGCATGGCCTCACCCATAAAACAGGTGGAGCTACAGCAAGCCCTTCTCAAAGAGCTATTACGGGCACATAAAAACCAGATGTTAGGCAAGTTACTAGGCATCAAACAGCAAGGCTTTGGCATGCGCTGCTGGGATCATCTCTGCGCCATATCCAGCGATGCCGTCATCGATAGGAAAAACATACCAACCCCAGTATCAGAACAACTAGTAAAATCAGAGTTTCTAGTAGAGAAGCTAAATAAGCTCATGAACATCAGAAATAGATTCATGAGACTCGTAAACATTAGCGATACCCGGCCAAACTTTTCTCAAGCAGAGCTAGAATCAATAGGCACCTTCCTGCTCGAACAGAACATAGAAAAGAGCATAGAATCGAAAAAAACTATCAAGGAAACAACGCCTGCACCAAGTAATCCCCAGCAGATACAAGTACCCGTAGCCGTGTATCAAAGCACAACACAGAAAACCGAACGACAGTCCACCCAACACTCACAAAGCGCTCAAACAATTAAGAGCGAATTACGCTGTAAACATTGTGGTGAATCAACAAACTACACCCCAATGTATGGCAAATTCGGTTACTACGTTAAATGCAACATATGCACTAAGAACACGCCGATGAAACAGGCCTGTCCCAAGTGCCAAAGTAAGAATACTAAAGTACAGAAACGAAGAGAAACCTACACGCTTAACTGCCAAGAGTGTGGTTGTACGGAGCAGGTGGTTTAGAGTCTAGGGAGGTTTGTCCCTGACCCCACTTATTCAGCAGAATAATTACTTAAACACAGCCCCCCTATCAACCTTAAGCTTAGCGGCTTCAAGCTCTATTACTAGCTGTGTTTTCCAATCGCTACCATCACTCCAACCTATATAAACAACGCCACTGATATCATTCTGAATCTCGACACCTTGCTTTACAATCGCCGCTACCTTATCTCGTCCTAGCGTACCGATAAAATACCCATGCTCGAACACGACATTTTGTCTTGCTCGCGGCTTAAAGTCAGTATCCCCAGCCTTTCTACCTTCATCACAATGTGTATATAGGATGATCGCATAATCAACCTTTCCATAGCTAATCAGTTTCTCAAGGATAGTTTGACCCGCACTTGCCTGACTTCTTAATATAATCGGCACAAGCCCTAAGTCTTGAATAAATGACTTAACAGAAAGAGTTACCAGCTCATCATGACCATGAACGATAAAGACTTTTTTTAACGATTTCGGTTCCTCACTCTGAACACTTTTTACCTTTTCCTGCCTAGGCTGAAAGGATTGCTGAGTAATTAATGGGGAAAGCACTAGAGGGGTATCAGCACTGGATCGCGGTGTTCTTCTTTTGACTAATGACTGAGCAACGAGATTAGTTAGAGTATTAGGCACCTTCTTTTCCACAGGGTTTTCCCATGGCGGTATCTGTTTATTTACTGAGACTAATTCCTTAATCACATCAGTAAAGCTCATCTCTAGAACTGGTTGTGCTTCATACCCCTGAGTATTTTCATCTAGTAGCTTCCTTTGACCTAGGAGGTAACTAAGCACATTGGCCAATTCTTCATTACTGGCATCCTCCATAAGCACCCTGAACCTATTTGCTTTAGATCCAGAAGATAGCCGATAATATTTATCCTCAGTCATATCTATACCGAAGTCCATAAAGAACGCATTAAAAGTTCTATCGCTGAAATCAAGTAAATACCCTTGACCCATCTTCAAGTATTCTTCGATAACAGACTTTGCTCTATGAGATATATTTGCCATAACTCCTCCTATGGCAATACTAACAGAAACAGTAAGATAGAAGAAACCGTATAACCAAGTCCACCAGCCCCAAGAGGTGAATGATTCAGAGGCTACCTGACTCGCAAAAAATCCCCTTAATCGGGGCTTGATAGATGGATTAATGCGGATAAATGCCTTCGAAAACAAACTTGGTCAGAGCACATTTAGCTAAAAGCTAGATTCCGGCCTAAAAACATTGCCGGAATGACGGTGTAATCAGTTGCGCTGACAGCTAGAAAACAAAAATCCCCGATATTTTTCAATATCGAGGATTTAATTACTCTTTTTCAAGAAATGAGGCTTTAGACCAGCAATGATTTTTTGCTAATTTTGGCGAAGGATAAATCGTGTTAGTACAAGGCGCTGTGAGCGACGCGTAGTCTTTCTTACGCGAGCGAACAGCAACGCCGTAATCACCGATTTAGACCAGTCAAAAAAGCAAAAATTACATCATGCCGCCCATACCACCCATACCACCCATGCCGCCCATATCAGGTGCAGAAGCATCTTGTGGAACTTCGGCAACCATACATTCGGTTGTGATCATCAGGCCAGCAATAGATGCTGCGAACTGTAGCGCGCTACGAGTCACTTTAGTTGGATCTAGGATACCCATCTCAAGCATGTCACCGTAAGTGTCGTTACCTGCGTTGTAACCGTAGTTACCAGTGCCGTTCTTAACGTTGTTAGCAACAACTGAACCTTCTTCACCCGCGTTAATCGCGATCTGGCGTAGAGGAGCTTCCATGGCGCGAATTGCGATAACCACACCGTGCTTCTGATCTTCGTTAAGTACTTCAATATCAGCAATCTTGCTGGCAACACGTACCAGAGCAACACCACCACCGGCAACAACACCCTCTTCGACTGCTGCGCGAGTCGCGTGAAGTGCATCTTCTACACGTGCCTTCTTCTCTTTCATCTCAATTTCGGTAGCTGCACCGACCTTGATCACTGCAACACCGCCGGCTAGCTTAGCCATGCGCTCTTGTAGCTTCTCTTTGTCGTAATCAGAGGTAGACTCTTCAGCCTGGATCTTAATCTGTGAAACGCGAGCCTTGATTTGGCTCTCTTCACCAGCACCGTCGATGATAGTCGTGTCATCTTTAGTGATGATAACGCGCTTAGCCGTACCAAGATCTTCCAGAGTGGCTTTCTCAAGCTCTAGACCAATCTCTTCAGCGATAACGGTGCCGCCGGTCAAGATAGCGATATCTTGTAGCATAGCCTTACGTCGGTCACCGAAACCTGGTGCCTTAACGGCAGCAACTTTCACGATACCGCGCATGTTGTTGACTACGAGTGTCGCTAAGGCTTCACCTTCAACGTCTTCGGCGACGATAAGCAGTGGCTTACCAGTCTTAGCCAGACCTTCAAGGATAGGCAGTAGCTCACGAATGTTAGATACTTTCTTGTCTACAAGAAGAATATATGGGCTTTCAAGCTCAACACTGCCAGTCTCTGGCTTGTTGATGAAGTATGGAGACAGGTAACCGCGATCGAACTGCATACCTTCTACTACGTCCAGCTCGTTTTCCAGAGCCTGACCTTCTTCAACTGTGATAACGCCTTCTTTACCTACGCGCTCCATCGCTGTTGCGATGATTTCGCCGATAGTCTCGTCAGAGTTAGCTGAGATAGTACCAACCTGAGTGATAGCATTTGTGTCAGCACACTCTTGAGATAGGTTTTTAAGCTCGGCAACGGCTGCAATAACCGCTTTGTCGATACCGCGCTTAAGATCCATTGGGTTCATGCCAGCTGCGACGGCTTTAAGGCCTTCGTTAACGATAGATTGAGCAAGAACGGTAGCGGTAGTGGTACCGTCACCGGCTTCGTCGTTGGCTTTAGAAGCAACTTCTTTAACCATCTGCGCGCCCATGTTCTCGATCTTGTCTTCAAGTTCGATATCTTTAGCTACTGTGACACCATCTTTGGTGATCAGTGGTGCGCCGAAGCTCTTGTCCAGAATCACATTACGACCCTTAGGGCCCAGAGTGACTTTAACTGCGTTTGCTAGAATGTTTACGCCCGCAAGCATTTTTACACGTGCGTCGTTACCAAATAATACTTCTTTAGCTGCCATGTTCTTTATCCTTTAAAATTTGTTTGAATGGGATGCTGAAACTTAATGAGTTCTTAGCAAGTGCTTAGCTCACTACAGCCATTAGGTCAGATTCTGAAAGGATCAGAACTTCTTCACCATCAATCTTCTCTTTCTTCACGCCGTAACCTTCGTTGAAGATCACTATGTCACCCACTTTTACGTCTAGTGGTTGAACAGAACCATTCTCAAGAATTCGGCCATTGCCTATTGCAAGAACTTCACCGCGAGTCGATTGCTCGGCAGCACTACCTGTCAGTACGATGCCACCAGCAGATTTTGATTCAACTTCAGAACGCTTAACTATGACACGGTCATGTAATGGACGAATGTTCATCTATGGACTCTCCTAATGATTTTGCCCAACATATTAAGGCAGGCAAATAAAAAATTTTACGACAAAATTATCTGTAAATTACGTCGCTTGATGTTGGATATATGGGGCCATCTAGATGAGAACCAAGGTCTTTACAAAAATAATCTCACTTTTTTTATCCGGCTTTTATAAAAGCAGCACCAATCCTGATAGAATTGCCCTCCTCCAGTAGACAAGACAAGACTTCTCCATGAAAGACAGACACGGGCTGCTCACCCAGCCAATCGGTCGTGTACTGCTAAATATGAGCCTCCCAAACCTGATTGGTATCTTGACCATTCTTGGGTTCAGCCTAGTCGACACATTTTTTATCAGTCAGTTAGGCACCGAATCTCTGGCGGCCATCAGCTTCACCTTCCCAGTGACTCTGATTATATCCAGCATAGCCATAGGTATAGGCGCCGGTGTGTCGACTAACTTAGGCCGTCTCATAGGCGGTGGTCAGGCAGATAAGGCCAAGGTGTTTCTGCATGACTCATTGTTACTGACCTTTATGCTGACTGCGCTTATCTCCATGCTGGGTAGCCTGTGCATGGGCCCGTTATTTAGCCTGCTGGGCGCCAATGACTCCAGCCTGCCACTGATAGATGACTACATGTTTATCTGGTATCTGGGAGCCCCTCTGTTGGTGCTGCTCATGGTTGGTAATCAGGGACTGCGTGCCACGGGAGACACTCGCTCACCGGCTAAGATTATGATGTTGGCGGCCTTGATTAACCTTATTCTCGATCCCCTGCTTATCTTCGGCATCGGCCCTTTTCCCAGACTAGAGATCCAAGGCGCGGCCATAGCCACGGTTATTTCCTGGGCGGTAGCCCTGTCGTTATCCAGCTATCTGTTAATATTTAAGCGTCACTTAGTGGAGTTTGCCGACCTCAACATTGAGCGCCTCAAGTGCAACTGGAAACAGCTGGCTCATATCGCTCAGCCTGCGGCCCTGATGAACCTACTCAACCCACTCGCCAATGCGATGATCATGGCCATGCTAGCCCGTATCGATCATGGTGCAGTCGCCGCCTTCGGCGCCGGGATCCGTATCGAGTCCGTATTATTAATAGCCGTGATGGCATTATCATCCAGCCTGGTGCCCTTTATCGCCCAAAACTTAGGCGCGGGTCAGACCGAACGTGCCCGTGATGCCTTGCTGCTATCACTCAAATTTATTTTGGTGTTTCAGACCTTGCTCTACCTGCCACTGCTACTATTAGCCGAGCCAATTGCTCAGTTATTCAGTGGCGACCCTCAAGTCGTAGAGTGGTTGTCTTTCTATATCTTAATGATCCCCGCCGCCTACGGTCCCCTGGGTATCGTTATCTTGATGGCCACATCACTCAATGCCTACCACAGACCCATGAGCTCTCTGGTCCTCAATGTGTGTCGCCTGTTTCTGATCATGCTGCCTTTGGCCGCTCTGGGGTCTTACCTGGGTGGTGTCAAAGGCCTGCTACTGGCATTGCCTATCACTAACACCCTGATGGGTATCGCCTGTTATATTCTGGCGAAAAATATCTCCGAGCCGGAGCAGCTAAAATACACACAAGCTTATGCCCCTGAAACTAAAAAATAACGCGAAAGGTAACTGACTGATATGCAGCCTGATACTTACACAGACAAAACATTTGTCGATGCTAACTTCAGTGGCGAAGATCTGCAGGATGCCAGGTTCGAACGCTGTGAATTTTATCGCTGTGATTTCAGTCGCGCCGATCTGACCGATGCCTGCTTTATTAATTGCAGGTTCGTCGAGACGGGCACGAGTGAAGGCTGTAACTTCAATTATGCCACTCTTATTAGCGCCAGCTTCAAACACTGTAACCTGAGCATGGCGCTATTTATCGGGGCTCGCTGTTTCGGTATCGAGCTTAGGGAATGCAACCTACAAGGTGCGGACTTCGCCCGGGCCAGCTTTGCTAACCAGATCACCCACAAGACCTTCTTCTGCAGCGCCTACATCACGGAATCTAACCTCTCTTACGCCAATTTAGAGTCGGCCAAATTAGAGAAGTGCGACCTGATGGACAATCGCTGGCGCGGCGCTAACCTACTCGGCGCATCTATGAAGGGATCAGATCTCAGCGGCGGCGAGTTCTCCCAATCACAATGGGGCACATTCGAGCTAGAAGGCAGTAACTTATGCAGGGTGGAACTGGATGGACTGGATCCCCGCAACGTCAAGCTCGAGGGCGTGATGATAAACCAGTGGCAGCAGGAGCAACTGCTGACACCACTGGGGATCATAGTCGCGCCGGACTAAGAAGGCTAATAAGTGGCTCAAGACAGAGCGAAGCAAGCTTAGACTAACCTACATGCGTAATAGCTTTTCTATTGTTAAAACAGTAATATTGTATCGGAATAGCACTGTTAGCCTCATACATGGAATGTAAGGATAGATATGTATAATCTCTTTAAAATCACTGTTATCGCTGTAATCATCACCTTTGTTTATCAACAGTGGTTTGCCGCCCTCCCCCTCACAGGCTACCATCTCTCGTCTGTCCCCGTAAAAGTTAAAATGCTAAGCGGATCTCAAGTCAGTCGCAGCACGGATACCACCTCTGATATAGAGTCAATTATCGCTCCTAAAAGCAAAGAGAAGCCAATTGTTATGGTCGCGATGTCCGTGAGCTCAACCATGGAGAACTTTGAGGAGTCCGACATAGAGTTCATCCCTGATGAATACCAGAAGTTTGATCAATTAGGTTCTATCTACGGCAATATTGCTGGCAAAAGCTTTTCCGTCAAACAGGATCGTGGTTTTATCGATCAAAATGGCAAGCGGGGCTACCAGATGACGATGAAAATGACGGCTCAAGAGAAAGAATTCACCTTAGTACAGCAGGTGTTTATTGTCGGCGAACATCTACTGGTCTTTATGGCCAGCTACAGTGATACACAAGAGGAAAATACCGCCATGGCTTTCCTCGATTCCATTGAGTTTTTATAACACCTGTGTAAGCTTACGGATAACTAAGTGTTCCGTTATCCGTAACCACTTTCGGCGTTCCTACTGTGTTAGCTTTTATCACTAATCCCAAGCATGGTCTCCAGATTAACGAATCGATACCCTTGGCTGCGGTAGTAATCGATAACGGCAGGCAGAGCATCGACGGTATTTGTCCTGTTGCCACCAGCGTCGTGCATCAGGTTAATCACCTCGGGATGCAGATTATTGATCATCACATCACTGATATTCTCTACCGTGACTATAGGTGAGTTCCAGTCTCGGGTGTCCACCGACCATAAAATCACTTTCATGCCTTTTTCGTCCAGGAAGGCTACTTGCTCATCAGTGATCTCGCCATAGGGTGGACGATAGAAGCGAGGTGAAATACCTAACATAGTTTCAAACAACTCATTGGTTTTCAGTATTTGCGTTTGCCACAGATCATTATTCGTCAATGAGCGCCCATGAGGGTGGCTCCAACTGTGGTTTGCTAGTGTGTGCCCCTCGGCTAAGGCTCGCGACATAATGGCTTGATTGGACTTCATGTTTTGACCCATCCAGAAGAAGCTGGCCGGGATCTTATACTGAGCCAAGAGATCTAAAATCTGGGTGGTATAGATAGAGGGGCCATCATCGAAGGTTAAAGCGATAAGCTTGTCTCGATTCCACCCCTCAAGAAAATAGGCCCCGATATAGTCACTGGCCTGCCTGGTAAGCTCACTGATCTCGACTTGATTAGCCACATCGCCAGTTCTGACGTATTGCTCATCCTTATGATTCACTGTTATCGACGAAGCTAAGTTAATCCGAAATAGCCCAGGGTCCAGTGAGAATGCATTGCTGGCATCGCTGCCTGGATAACGGCTGAAATGCTGCTCCACTAAGTAATAACCTAGCTTCCAGGCAATACCATCATCTTTCGGTTCTGTCCCATCAAACCAAACATCGACACCAGTGCCGTTATCAATTTCATTATCGATAGCTGACTTAGCCTGAGTGATTGCATCATTGAGTGCTACACCTATCAATTCTGTCTCTTGGTATAAATGAGCAGGCTTGAGCTTTGACTCAATAAAATGCAGTGCTAATCCGTTACTCACTAGTTTGCCCAGCAGACCATCTTCAACTTGATGAGCCTGTCTTAAGGCCAGATAGATAGCCCTAGCCAAAGGCTGAGTAAGGACGCTATCTTCAGGGACTACAGCAAGGGTCAAGATCACTCGACTCTGACCTAGTTCGGAGCTAGAAATGTCGATAATAAAAGCTTGAGTTTGCAGCGGATCTAGCTTGATGCCTAAAACAAAAGTGTCGAGCGTAAATTGGCTAGAGAAGGCATTGGAAAGCCTGGCTAATTGAGCGTTAAGTCCTGATAACATCTCTTCACTTGGCTCACTATCAATTGCCCAGTAGGTTGGCAGAGCGAGTTCATCCAAGATGGGTTGATAATCGACACCAGCTAGCGTGACACTCGCCCTTGGGGTTTTTCCATTACCAGAATCATTATTGCCAGAGTTATCCGTGCTGCCAGAGCTAATAGACGTTGTATCGACAGGCACCTTAGCCGTTGAGCCACTGCTTCCCCCACAGGCCGATAATAACAGGGAGGCTAACACCCAGATTAACAGTAACACGCTCTCTGACAATATCGGTCGTTCACTATTTTCGATTGCCTGTGACCTTTGCTTAGACTCAATCAACATCATATTCTATATCCCTATCTGTCTTATACCGATTGGTATTAGTTCATTCTCACCCGTGGTCATTTACAGCTAAGAGCATCAGACAGCGAAGCAGGTGACAGCGCTGTCATTTATTTGTTTATTTAGATTAACAAATAACCAGGGGGATAGGTAATGGAAAAGGTACGAGTTCCTAGGATCTAAAGCCTAGACCCTAGGTCCTGGGCTTCATTAAACCCAGGACTTGATAGATCCACGTAGCCGCTCTTCTCGGCCGCAACCTTTACCCGCACTACAACGCTCAAGCGCGCCTAGCATGTGGTCGATAAACCTCTGGCTCGCTAAGCTGATGAAACGTCTTGAAGGGTAGACCAGGTAGCACTTGCCAACATTATATGATTCTACATCTTCAAATTTGGCTTAAGTTAGACCCATGACTTAATAGATCCACGTAGCCGTTCCTCCCTTCCGCAACCTTTACCCGCACTACAACGCTCAAGCGCGCCTAGCATGTGGTCGATAAACCTCTGGCTCGCTAAGCTGATGAAACGTCTTGAAGGATAGACCAGGTAGCACTTGCCGACGTAAGGCTCTACATCTTCAAACAACATAGTCAGCTCACCTCGCTCAACATACTCACGAGTCAGCTTTGTGGGCAAAAAAGCAATACCCCGGCCAGTTAGGCTCGCTTCCAGACAGAGCTGAATACTATTGAGACACAAGTTACCTTTCACCGCTATCTTCATATCATTGCCGAAGGGGACTTCATTGAAAATTCGACCGTTAGGGTAACGAAACAGTATAGAGTTATGCAGCTCGAGCTCCTCTGGCAACACAGGCGTGCCAGCCTTGGCCAGATAATCCGGACTGGCAACAAAATGCAGCTCTTCGCTGATCACCTCTCGCGCCACCATCTCATTTTCATTAAATGAATCTTCTACCATAAAGGCGAGATCGATATTGTTACGGATCATATCCTGAGGATCAGTGCTGACAATCAGCTCGACGGTGAGCTCAGGGTGATGATCCATAAACTCGAAAATGCCATTGGCAATATCCAGTAGCTCGGGCACGGGAAACATGAGGATACGTAGGTGGCCGCCAATCTCGGCTTGAGTATCCGTGAGCTCCACCAGAGTCTGCTCAAGATCCCCGAGGATTGCTAAGGTTTTGTCGTAGAAATGGCTCCCCGAAGCCGTTAACGTCATGGCTCGGCTCTGACGATGAAATAATTTAACCTTAAGCTCATCTTCTAATGCCTGCAGACGGCGGCTCACGGTCGACTTAGGCAGATTCAGCAGATCCGAAGCTTCTACTAAACTCCCCGTTTCTACGATGCGATGGAACAGGGAAATATCTTCAGTTTTCATAACTAACTCTCACTAACTCTCGATGATTTTCACACTCAAATCGGTAACGAAAATGATCATGCTCACGCTTGATTTTAACAATCAAGCCTAAACAGTCTCATTTTATGGAACTTATAATTCCATATATTCCCATTTTGTTCAATATTAGATACTGCTATCTTAGCCAGTATTGATACATCTTGTCGCACACATGGAAACTGGTTTATGAAGTACCTAGCAAAAACATTCGCAGCCTTAATGATCACAGGCATATTGGCTGGCTGCAGCGCAGAGTCGATCGAAGTTGCCCCACAAAGCATTAGACCAGTGAAGTTATTGGAAGTCACAGATGTTAATGCTGCTTCTATTCGTGTCTTTCCGGCAAAAATAGCCGCCACTAAGCAGGCAGATTTAGGCTTTAGAGTGTCCGGTCAGCTGATCGATTTTACTCTGGTGGAAGGTCTGCATGTGAAAAAAGGCGCTATTTTGGCTAGGCTGGATGACAGAGATGCCCGCAATACCTTACTCAACCGCGAAGCCGATCATGAGCTCGCCACCGCCGACTATAAACGTAAGGGTGAGCTCTTACGCCGCCAGTTGATCTCACCGGCAGATTACGATCTCTCTAAGGCTCAACTCAAATCAGCCACTGCTGCTCTGGCCAACGCCCGCGATCAATTGAGCTACACCAATTTGCTCGCACCATATGACGGCACGGTCGCTAAGATCGCCATAGACAATTATCAGATGATTCAAGCAAACCAGTCGGTGCTCGTGTTACAGAAAGATCGTAATATCGACGTGGTGATCCAGGTACCTGAGTCTATGGCCAGCCAGGCAATCAAATTTAATCCCCATGCTAAATTTCAACCTCAGGTACGTTTCAGCGCTCAGCCGGAGCAAGCCTAT
Organism: Shewanella psychropiezotolerans; assembly: GCF_007197555.1. Taxonomy (NCBI): domain Bacteria; kingdom Pseudomonadati; phylum Pseudomonadota; class Gammaproteobacteria; order Alteromonadales; family Shewanellaceae; genus Shewanella; species Shewanella psychropiezotolerans. The sequence goes on along the minus strand of NZ_CP041614.1, from coordinate 522,950 downwards.
CCGGTAAAACTGAAAGAGCACGCGACTCAAGTGACTCCAGGCACTCAAAGTTACGAAGTAGTCTTCACACTCCCCAGACCCACTCAAATCAATATTCTTCCTGGTATGAGCGCCGAGTTGACCTTAGATCTCTCTATAGACTCCCAGTTAGATAAGGCAGTGATCCCAGCCAGTGCAGTGATGAAGCGTGATCAAGATGGTGAGAGTATCATCTGGCTCTACCATGCAGACACAGGCAAGGTGACTCCGAAAATCGTCACCTTAGGCCGAGTCACCACAGATGGCATAGAGATCTTAACAGGCTTGAACAAGGGCGATCAACTAGTGGTAGCCGGTGTACAGTACTTGTCAGCAGAACAGAAAGTTAAACCTCTCCACTGGCAACGCGGGGTGTAATACCAATCCTACTTAATATCATCTAAGCCTTTATTTTTACTTTTTCGCCTGCAAGGATTTTACGCCGTGAATTTCGCACAATACTCTATAGAACATAAAGTGGTGAGCTGGATGTTTGCCCTATTGCTACTCGTGGGGGCAGCATCTCATTTCTTGGGCTAGGTCAGCTCGAATTCCCTGAGTTCACCCTCAAGCAGGCACTCGTTGTCACCGCCTACCCTGGCGCTTCACCCGAACAGGTCGAAGAGGAGGTTACCCTTCCTCTGGAAGATGCCCTGCAACAACTCGATGCTATCAAGCATATCACTTCGATCAACAGTGCCGGCCTGTCTCAGATAGAGATTGAGGTCCACGAGCATTACGGTGCAGACGAACTGCCTCAGGTGTGGGACGAGGTACGCCGTAAGATCAACGACAAAATAGGTGAACTGCCACCAGGGGTTGCGACTCCTTCTGTTATCGATGATTTCGGCGATGTGTACGGTATTTTGCTCAACATTTCAGGGGATGGCTACACTAGCCGTGAGTTACAAAATTATGCCGATTTTCTCAGGCGTGAACTTGTGCTTGTCGATGGTGTGAAAAAAGTCACCATAGCCGGCAAAATTACCGAGCAAGTCGTGGTCGAGATTTCCCAGCAGAAACTCAATGCCCTAGGCCTGGATCAAGACTACATCTATAGCCTGATCAATAGCCAGAACGTCGTCTCCAATGCCGGCAGTATCCGCGTGGGCGATAATCGCATTCGTATCCACCCCACCGGTGAATTTAGTCAGGTGGAGCAGATGGAGCGCCTGTTAATCAGCGCGCCAGGCAGTACAAAATTGGTCTACCTTGGCGATATAGCCCAGGTCTATAAAGATAACGATGAGACTCCAACCAATATCTACCACGGCAATGGCGAATCAGCCCTGTCTATCGGCATCTCATTTTCCAGTGGCGTCAACGTGGTCGATGTCGGCGCAGCCATCAATGAAAGACTCGTCGAGCTAGATAACGAGCGTCCAATAGGCATAGAACTCAACACTGTCTATGACCAGAGCAAGATGGTCGATCAGACCATCACAGGTTTCTTAATCAATCTGGCCGAGTCTATTGCCATAGTGATCGTCGTGCTCTTGGTATTCATGGGTGTGCGTGCCGGTCTACTGATGGGACTGGTACTGCTATTGACCATATTAGGCACCTTCATCATGATGAAAGTGCTCAATATTGAGCTGCAGATCATCTCCCTCGGCGCCCTCATCATCGCCCTGGGTATGCTGGTCGATAACGCCATCGTGGTGACCGAAGGCATACTCATAGGCATCAAGCGTGGCCAAAGCCGACTAGAGACATCTAAACAGGTGGTGTCACAGACTCAATGGCCGCTACTTGGCGCCACAGTCATCGCTATTCTTGCCTTCGCTCCGATTGGCTTGTCAGACACGGCCACGGGTGAGTTCTGTGTCTCCTTATTCCAGGTCTTACTGATCTCGCTGTTTATCAGTTGGATCACCGCCATGACCTTAACCCCCTTCTTCTGCCACTTGATGTTTAAAGATGGCGAAGTCAGCAGTGATGAGATTGAGGACCCTTACAAGGGCTTGATATTCCAGTTGTACCGTACCAGCTTAAATCTGGCGATGCGTTTTCGCGCCGTCACCCTGCTCATCGTTATCGCGGCACTGTTCACTTCGGTAATGGGCTTCGGATACGTGAAAAATGTCTTCTTCCCAGCCTCAAATACGCCTATGTTCTTCGTGGATGTATGGATGCCCGAAGGCACAGATATTAAGGCGACAGAACACCTGCTCGGCCGCATAGAAAAAGACCTGCTCGCCCAGCAAGAGACCCATGATATCGGTCTGGTTAACCTCACCAGTGTTGTCGGTCAGGGCGCCCAAAGATTCGTGCTCTCCTATGTCCCGGAGAAAGGCTACAGCTCCTACGGTCAGCTACTGATCGAGATGACAGATCTCACCAGCTTAGATAGATACATGCGCACCTTAGAGAAGGAGTTAAGCCTCAAGTATCCCGAAGCCGAGTATCGTTTCAAATATATGGAGAATGGTCCTAGCCCTGCGGCTAAGATAGAGGCGCGCTTCTACGGTGAAGATCCTCTGGTACTGCGCCAGCTTGCTACCCAAGCCAAGGCTATTTTAGATGCTGAGCCGACAGCCGTAGGTGTGAGACATAGCTGGCGTAATCAGGTGACTCTGATCCGCCCGCAACTTGCACTCGCTCAGGCCCGTGAAACCGGGATCAGCAAACAAGATCTCGATAACTCACTGCTGGTCAACTTCAGTGGTAAGCAAGTCGGTGTCTATCGTGAGAACAGCCATCTGATGCCCATCATAGCCAGGGCTCCGGCCGAGGAACGCCTCGATGCCGACAGCCTGTGGAAACTTCAGGTCTGGAGCTCAGAAAACAACGTCTTCGTGCCTGCCACTCAGGTGGTCTCAGAGTTCAGCACCGAGTGGGAAAACCCGCTTATCATGCGCCGCGACAGGAAACGTATGCTGGCCGTGTATGCCGATCCAATCAACGGCACCGATGAGACTGCAGATTCGGTGTTTCGAAAAATCAGAGCGGACATAGAAGCCATCCCACTTCCAAGTGGTTATGAGTTCGAATGGGGAGGCGAGTACGAGACAGCAGGAGAGGCCCAGGTCTCGGTATTTAGCTCAATACCTATGGGCTATCTGGCCATGTTCCTCATTACAGTGTTGCTGTTTAACTCGGTGCGTCAGCCTCTGGTTATCTGGTTTACCGTTCCACTAGCCTTAATAGGTGTGGTATCTGGCCTACTAATATTCGATGCTCCCTTCAGCTTCATGGCGCTGCTAGGTCTATTGAGTCTGACTGGCATGATCATCAAAAATGGCATAGTACTGGTAGATCAAATAAATCTGGAACTGAGTGAAGGCAAGGAGGCTTATCGGGCTGTGGTCGATTCGTCCGTGAGCCGGGTAAGACCCGTGTTGATGGCTGCGATAACGACTATGTTGGGAATGGTGCCTCTGCTATCTGATGCCTTCTTTGGCTCTATGGCTATCACCATTATCTTCGGCCTGGGCTTCGCCTCAGTGCTGACACTCATCGTCTTACCCGTCACTTATACCTTGGCATTCCGTATTCCTTACCCTAAACAGGCATAAGGAAACAACAGCAAAAAATGGCTTAAAAAAGAAAGTAGTAAGAGGAAAGAACAAGGAGAAGGCTAACGACTCAGCGATTAACAAGTAACTTGCTTCCCGGCAATCCCGATCCCATTGCGGATCGGGTTTACTTTTAGCCCGAGGAAGCATTAAAGCGGCATTAATGCCAATACCTTGATACTGTATTGGGAGTGACTCCCCATTTATAGGTCGATTCAAATGAAATATGCCCACCTCTTATCCTTTACCTTGGCCGCCAGCCTATTGAGCACTATGCCTGTCACTGCTCAAGGGAATCAATTAGATGATAATCCTTCGCAGACCTATCGAGTCGGCGTCATGGTCGAGGAAATTTCAGACGCCTTAACTAAGCCAAATGATACCGAGTCACTCGCCACCATAAGCCAATATGGTACAGATTCACGTTATTACGTGATGATCCGCGGCTGGTTAGTACAGGAACTCGCAGGCGTCCAGAGCCAGTTAGACGCTAGCCAAACAAACGAGTCCAACTCAGAAAATAAACAAAAATTCATCGACAAAGTGACATTTTTACAGCGGGCCATTCGTCGAATTGATTTAGAATGATTGCAACATACGTATCTAGCAACAAAGAAGCTCATATGAAAAAGGCAATCACAGCCGCGCTGATCTCAGCCTTCGTCTGTCCGGGAACAGGCCATTTCTACTTGAAGAAATATAATATCGGCACCCTTATCTCTGCCGTCAGCCTGAGCGGGCTAGTCTATCTCCTCTATCAGGCGGTAGAGCGAGCACAAGAGATCTCAGATCAGATATTATCCGGTGCCGTTCCGCTGGATTTTAATCTGATCTATCAGATGATCACCGAGCAACCCAGTGGCGCAAAGGCACTCTACGCATCTATTGCCACTTGGACATTTATCATTGGCTGGCTGGTTGGGGTTATCGATGCCTATCGACTGGGGCACGCTTTGGATAAGAGCCTGGATAAAGCTGATAAGCGATAAGCAATAAGCAATAAGCAATCAGTGAAAAAAGAAAGGCCCAGAACAATCCATCTTAATCCGGGCCTTTGCTTCTTACTATTTCCTATTTATTAAATTAGTACTTTTAACGGCTAACTCTTAGATACGCTTCATTGCCGTTGTCGTAGAGAAATCATGTTGAGTCGAAGGGTTCACACCCTTTTCGGCGACTGCTGGTTCATTGATAGAAAACAAATATTTGTCGCTTGCCGCTACCGTTTTAGAAAAATCATGTCGGGTCGACACTTGTTGCAACTGATTTCCCTTAGCAGGCTGATTATTTGAAAAATCGTAGCTGGATTTTGCAGCCGATGTCTTAGAAAAATCAGGAATATCTGCAAAAGCAGACGCCGATGAAAACACAAATACTGCAGATAAGGCCACGCTGGTTAATAACTTCATATAAAACTCCAATCTTTTTTGACCACAAGTATGTAACAACAACTCTAAGTTAGTTTTTACAAATTGTGAACAAATTAATTACATTTGATGCAAATTAATACAAGTGTGATTAAGTTGCCAAAATAAACTTTGGGGGCGTGGCTGAGCAATTTCACTACAGGACAACTCCTAAACAAGACCATTGTTAAGTCAGGAATAGAACTGTGAGTAGAAAAGAAAAACCACAAGAGAGTTGGAATTAACTTATTGGAGGGCGATAAACTTGTGCGGCATCGGCAGTCTGAATAGACCAGAGTCGATTAGGGATCCGTTCACTGGATGTAGAAGCTATCAAATCTAGGGAAGATTGGATAAATATACCAGTCATAGAGGCGCAATGAGTCACACAGTGACCACTGGCTAATATGATGCAAGCTAGGTCACACTGAACGACACTTTGGGGGAGATCTGGACTGGTTGAGGTTTTAGCCTCAAGGGTAGAGGTAGCAACAGTTTGTCGGACCTCATCTTTTTGCTGAGAGCCAGCTTCCTGTAGCAAAGCAGATTTATGACTCATGGAATGTAAAAAGTCGGGCATGGCCATCGCCGGCGACAAGAGGTTTTGTCCAACTAATGCGATAAACAACAGCAGATGTATGATCTGTTTTGCCATGAGTTAAATTATTCAGCCTTAAAAAATGCTACAAGGAATGGATGACACAAGGATAGACATTCGTCACCTTAAAAAGTTGCATACCCGACATGTTTTTTACTGTAATACATGGGGTTAAAAGCTAAGACGACGGCTGCGCCCTAAGAGAGCATCATCTCGGCTCAACCAGCGAAGCATCATCTCAGCTCTACCAGCAAAGCATCATCTCGGCTCTACCAGCAAAGCATCATCTCAGCTCTACCAGCGAAGCATCATCTCGGCTCTACCAGCAAAGCATCATCTCAGCTCTACCAGCAAAGCATCATCTCAGCTCTACCAGCAAAGCATCATCTCGGCTCTACCAGCAAAGCATCATCTCGGCTCTACCAGCAAAGCATCATCTCGGCTCAACCAGCGAAGCATCATCTCGGCTCAACCAGCGAAGCATCATCTCGGCTCTACCAGCAAAGCATCATCTCGGCTCTACCAGCAAAGCATCATCTCAGCTCTACCAGCGAAGCGCCCAGCGAAGCATCATCTCGGCTCTACCAGCTGCTAAATCGGCGAGCCAGGTGGCATCTTAAGCGGCTGGGCTATCAGCTTAACCTTAGCATCTTTCATGCCTCTCTCAACGCCATCGGCAAGCCAGGCAAAGTGAGCGGCCTCGTAGGCACTGACCCGCTTCACCTTACGTTTAAGCTGCTTGAGGGTATAACGCAGACGATCCGCCAGTTGCGCCTTCACTTCGGGTCGTGTCTGTTTAGCATGGTAACTCGCTAACAACTCATCGAGTATCACGCTGTTGACCCGCATCCAGACCCCTTGCTCGGCACCATTGGGAATATCCTCATACAGTGTACTGCCAAGCAGCTTATCGACTAATGCCGGAACAGATAGTTGTTCCCTGTCGCCAATATAGCCCTGATTCACTCGATTTAGTCGCTGAGGCGCGAGAAGTTTCTGCACCGTATGACGGCTCAAGACTTCGGCCATACCCAGAGGGTCAGTGATGACACCAAGACCCGAATCAAAACTTTCCCGTGTTCTGTTGTAATTGCCCGCCTTGGGCACTAAGGATTCCTGCAATGTCTGGGAGATAGCTAACGCCTTGGGTGACAAGGTCTCCAGTAAGGCATCCAGGGCACTCTTTTGCAGCTGAGGCGCAATATAGTGCCATGACTCACCTTCGACGCCTTCGCTATAGCTATAATCTGTGCCACCGATGAATTTAGCCGCGGCGGTGATCTGATAACGATTGAGCAGATAAATGGGCACGAAGATATCGCTTAGCTCCCCCCTAGGCTGCCCGGCGAGTAATGCTGAGGGAGAAAAATCAGCGATCGCCTTGGCTCGTACCTTATCGATACGGATAAGCTCGGCAACGGGGTCACTACCATTATCCCAGAGACTGGCATAAGCATTACTGGCCCCTTTCGAGCGAGAATCCGCTTCACCTATGTAGCGTAGCCCCTGGCGCTGCACCTGAGTCATCAATTCAGATAATTTAGCCGATTCCTCGGCAGAGTCGGCATATTCACTATAACCATATTCGACAATATACTTATCCCAGGCACCGACTCCGACGCCATAGGGCGCCGAAATATCTATCTTCTCACCTTTCAATGTCGCCTGTGGATGGGGGTAATCCATCACTGAGGCATTATCATTACTCGAGGCGGCGAAGTTATGATCGAAACCTAAGGTATGGCCAACTTCGTGAGCCGCCAGCTGACGAATTCGAGCCAGTGAAAGCGCCATAGACGCATCTTCAGCAGCCTGTCTATCTTCCCAGCCAGCAGTGAGACCGCGGGCAATCAGATGATCCTGACGGACCCTTTGACTGCCTAAGGTCACATGTCCCTTGATGATCTCGCCGGTTCTGGGATCGGCAACCGCCGAGCCATAAGACCAGCCGCGCGTCGCCCTGTGTACCCATTGGATCACGTTGTAACGAATATCTTGAGGATCGGCATCCTCTGGCAATAACTCGACCTTGAATCCACCGATAAATCCGGCCTGTTCGAATGCCTCTTCCCACCAGCCAGCTCCCTCTAAGAGTGCGCTGCGAATTGGCTCAGGTACACCTGGGTCTAAGTAGTAAATGATAGGTTCGATCACTTCACTGGGCTCAGATCCCGGATTCACCTTCTGCAAGCGATGGCGCAGCAGATGACGCTGACGAATATCCTGATTAACCTGAGTACCGAAATCCAAATACTCATCGGATAGGTAGCCGCTCATGGGGTGGTAATCGCGAGCCACATAGCCCTCTTCCGGCAACTGAATGAAGGAGTAACGCAGACGAACCGACATATGATTAGCATCGGGCGTCACCTGGGCCACATAGTTACCCGCCTTGGCACTGTTGAAGGTCAACAAGACATCCACGTCGCTGTTACGCTCGAAGGACTTAACGCCTTCGGGTAAGATGAGTGAACGGCTTTTATCTAGCTGATAGCTACCCTGCTTAGTGTCTTCGAGCACCGAGGAGATGCCGTGAAGATCGTTAATCACCAGATCATTGATCGACACAAGATCCCGTTTTCCATCTATGATCTTGCCTCGCCAGAGCACTGACTCGGCAAAGGCTTCTTTAACCGCTCTTTGCTCGGCGGCGTTATCGCTACTGGCACGATATTGAGTATTGAGCTGCTTCAAAATCAAGTAGGGACCATGACGCTCAAATTGCACCATGCGGGTATAACCGAGTTGACCACGGTCCAGGCCGATATCATTGGAACCTACGCCATGGGGTAAACTTGTCAGCAACAGGAAAGGCTGATCTAACTTGTTCGCTTCCAGGTAAAGCTCGCCATCGGCTTTAGCGTAAAACAAGTTAATAAAACCGTTTGCAGACTGGCTTTTCTTGATGATAGTGGCGGTATTACTTGGGGCTGCGACGACATCGACGACGGGCACAGAGAGAAGTGCTATCGCCAATGCGAGATTATAGGGCTTCATTGGGTCTCCTTGAATGCGGCTCAGACGGCCTTTAGTACTCAACAATTCAATATTAATTTTTGTTTTAACTGCTGTTCTAATTTTGCACTAAAAATACTAAAGGGATAGCTTAACAGCTATCCCTTTAGTCTCAAGTGCAAATCATTAATTTAGCTCACTCTTATACAATTAGCTTAATTCTTCCTAAGTTAAGAGTGGGCCACAAGATAATTAATCCCTTAATTCACTTCTTCTTTCTGTTTAATCCAATAACTTAAGGTATCGAACAACTCATTGAGAACGATAGGCTTAGTAATATGGGCATTCATCCCCGCCGACAGACTCTTCTCTCTATCTCCCGACATGGCGTGAGCCGTCATGGCTATGATAGGCAGCTCCTGCAGACTAAAGTGCTTCCTGATCTCTCTTGTTGCGGTTAAACCGTCCATCACCGGCATCTGAATATCCATGAGTACCGCATCAAAATCTTTCTCGGCGAGCATGTCTATGGCGATTTGACCGTTATCGGCAACATCGACCTCGTAGCCAGCACTCTTGAGTAGTTCGGTCGCAACCTGCTGGTTGATAAGGTTATCCTCTACCAGCAAGACCACGCCAGCATGTGTATCGACTACCTCTTCGACTGCTACTTCTATCACAGAGCTGACCTTAGGCTCTTCGGCGAAAGCGCCAATGATTTCATCGAACAGAGCCGAGGCTTTAAACGGCTTCTGTAACATGGCGTAAATATTTGAGCGCTCCGCATCTTCCTTGAGAGGCTCTGCGGCATAAGCAGTCATCATGATGACGATAGGACGCTTATCTAATCGACCATCGGCCACCATACGATCCAGCTCTTCGATTACCTGAATACCATCCATCTCCGGCATCATCCAATCGAGCAGCAGAAGATCCACCGATGACTTCTCCAGCTTATATAGCGCCTCAGAACCATTAGCGGCAGTATCCACCTCAAAGTGGAAGTCACGCATCACGGCAGAATAGATCTGTAGTGCGGTCGGGTTATCATCGACCACTAAGGTCTTAAGATGACCTAAACGCTCTGGCACTATCATAGGTTTAATTTCGGCCTCTTCGGCAATCTCGAAGCTGATGGTAAAGCTGAAGGTACTACCGACCCCCATCTCACTCTGGACCTGCATCTGACCACCCATCATGGACACCAGATGTTTACTGATGGAGAGACCTAGGCCGGTACCACCATACTTACGTGTGGTAGAACCATCGGCTTGGGCGAAGGCATCGAACAGGCTGGCCTGCTGCTCATTACTGATCCCTATGCCTGTATCACGGACCCAGAACTTGAGAGTGATGCGATGATCGCGCTCACCCACATCTTCACAACCTAACTCGATCTCACCAGTTTGAGTAAACTTGACCGCATTAGAGAGCATGTTGATCAACACCTGACCCAGACGCAGGGGATCACCCTCGAGGATTAAACCAGCCGTGACAGGGGCGTAGAGGAGCAGCTCGACTCCCTTCTGTTGGGACTTGAGTGCATTAAGATCCAGGGCATGGTCCAGCACCTTATCGAGTGGGAATGCCACCCTCTCAAGCTCTAATTTACCCGCCTCGATCTTAGAGAAATCCAGGATATCGTTGATGATCCTGAGCAGAGACTGGGCCGAGAAGCCAGCCTTCTCCAGATAATCTTGCTGTTTCGGCGTGAGCTCTGTGCGCTGAGCCAGCTGCAGCATGCCGATTATGGCATTCATAGGCGTGCGGATCTCATGGCTCATGTTGGCCAGAAATTCACTCTTATACACGTTGGCCGACTCTGCATCTTGCTTAGCCTCAAGTAGGGCCACCTCGTTACTCTTATGACGAGTAATATCTTTATGGGTACCCACCATACGTTTAGGTTGTTTATTGGGTGTGAACTCCACCACACGACCACGAGAGAGTAACCAGTGGTATTGGCCACTCTTGCCACGCATCCTGAATTCGATATCGAAGGCACCAATAGGATCGCCTAGATACTGTTCGCGATACTCCTGCACCCTGATCCTGTCGTCGGGGTGAATAAGATCGTCTATGGTTGAAACCAATGCCGGGAACTCATTGATCTTGTAGCCAAGCATGGAGTAGTAAGCGGGATTACAGATGATCTGTTTCGAATCCAAATACCAATCCCACAAGCCATCTTCAACCGCATCCATGGCTAAGTGATAACGTTCTTCCGACAACCTTAACTGCTCGGCCGACTCATACTCGCGAGTCACATCACGCCAGACGGCGATCAGGCCTAACAGCTCACCGCGTCGATTATAGAAGGGCAGCTTAAGGGTATCGAGTAGCACTGGCTTGCCGGCGAGTTCCACCTTCTCCTGATAGCGAAGCGGAGTACGTTCCGCCAGAACTCGCTCATCTTCGGCCTTGATACGCACCGACTGTTCTTCGGAGGTAAGTTTTATCGACTCCTGGCCGATGATCTCACTCTCGGTATAGCCCAACATACGTTCGGCCGCCTTGTTGCAACCTAGATACTTACCCTCTCTATCTTTGAAAACAATCGCCTCCGGGATAGCATCGAGCAAAGATCTCAGTAAGGCGTATTCCCGCTCTCGCCTCTCTGTTGTCTCTTTCAGCCTATCGGTACGCCGAGCCACCAGCTTATCGAGTCTCCTGTTTTGTTCCGCCAGGTGCCGGGTATATTGTTGGTTCTCTTCGAATATTCGACTCACCAGTTGGAACCAAGGCTCCCAACCCTGGGTGATCTGCTCAGGGGGCTTACGGGGCTCCTGGGAGCAAGATTCCAGATGCGTCAACAGACGCGAAGCCGGGTTAACGAATGAACGTCGGGTCTGCCAGTGAACTATGGTCACTAATATCGACAGGGCCAATACCACTAAGATAAAGGTCAGCTCCAGCTTTTCCCAAGAATCCTTAAATAGCTCATCTCTATCTTGCAGGTAGAGCAGGCGCCAAGGGGCATTTTGTAGCGCTACCGAGTGGATGTAGTAACCATTTCTGATGATCCCTTCATGGGCATCGAACAGCTCAGACTCAGGAATCGAATGCAGCTCAGAGGGGATCTTCTGACTGATATGGAAGACACGACTAATCTCAGAGTTATCATCATCGCTGTGGGAAAGAATATTGTTCTTTTGATCCAATAGGATAACCGTACCCGGCATCTTGAAGTAGAGACGTATCTGCCTTGCCAGCGAGGCCAAGGTCATATCCAAGTTGATCGAACCGATAAACTCATCTTCCAGATAGATGGGGACGCCTAAGGTGGTCAATAGGCCTTTACCGGTCGGGTCAACGTAAGCGGGGCTCCAGAACACGCTTCGCTGGGGGTTCATCGCCGGCGTCGCTAGCTGAAACTGGTTCTTATTGAGTAACTCATCTCTGAATCTTTGCTCGTCCGATGGCCAGGGGAAATAGGACATGATCCTACGCTTAGAGATGTAATAGATAGATGAGGCTTTGGGAGCTGCTTCGGTTGCCACGGGGAAGGAAAGAGATAACTCGAACAGCATCTCCAGTTCCTGATAGAACTTCTCGCTGCGACCATTGAGGGAGCCCGCACCTGTGATGCGTCCCATATTGGTAAAAGGTTCACCACTCTGGGCGTAACTCGGCTCTAAGGTAAAATACTGGCCACTCTCATTGAATTTCTCATATTGTGGTAAGCGGTCTTTACGCACTAACTCACCGAGCCTGAGATGATCGACGGCCACGTTCCTCAGACTCTTTACCGCTCGGATACTCGATTCCAGCAAGAGATCGATCTGCAAAACATGGCGCTCAACCTGCTCCTCTCTTTGGTCCATAAGCTGAGTTTTCTGGCGTTCGAAGAAGAACCAGGCAGTGATCAGCGCCATAATGATCACGCCAATATAGGTATAAAAAACAGCGCGATTATAGTTTTTCTGTATCGGCGACTTCAGTTGAAGATCTGGCTCAGTCGGTTTCATTCATAGCCCTTGAATAAACCTGCAATTCCCTGCACAGGCTCTAAATTTCATTAACAGTATAGTATCAGGAAGATAGATGAATTGAATACACCATATTAGTCTAATAGCTTAACTTAAGGTGAGATAAAGACTCTAGATAAACACCTAGCTTACAGATAGATACAGAGATGGTTAAAATTTTACCCTAGTGCTACATTTTTCTCTTTACGCAAAATAATAAGACCCCCATAGAGATGGAGGCCTAATTTTTAGGGCTAAAGTAAAGTGAGGAACTCAGGTTATTTAGAGGTTTTCCTCGGCAAATTCGGCCAGACGCGAACGTACGACCCCATTGAGATAGATGTTGGCACTGCCTTCGAAGTTTTTGAAACGCTCCACGATATAGGTCAACCCGGATGTCACTGCGGTGAGATAGTTAGAATCTATCTGCGACAGGTTACCGCTACAGATAAGCTTAGTCCCCTCTCCCATGCGGGTGATCATGGTCTTTATCTGAGAAGCCGTCAGATTCTGGCACTCATCGAGGATCACCACAGAGTTCTGTATCGAGCGACCCCGCATAAAGTTGATGGATTTGAACTGGACATTGGCCTTGTCCATGATGTAGTTCATGCTACCACTGGGGTTCACATCATTCTTGTGTAGCACCTCTAAGGTATCGGTAATCGCCGCAAGCCAAGGCGTCATCTTCTCCTCTTCGGTACCAGGAAGGAAACCTATGGATTCGGCGATTTCCGGCGTATTACGGGTCACGATAATTTTATCGTAGAGCCCTCTCTCCACCACCATTTCCAGCGCTGCAGCCATGGCCAATAATGTCTTACCACAGCCTGCTGGCCCGGTGAGAATCACCAGATCAATATTCGGGTCCAGCAGAGCCTGCATCGCCATGCCCTGATAAATATTCTTTGGCCGTATGCCCCACGCATCCATGTTGAGTAATCTGTCTTTACCGAGATCTAACAATTTAAGATCCCCATTGGTCTTTTCCAACACTCGGGCGCAGAAGTTGGAGTCTTCATCTAACAAGTATTGATTGATATAGAAATTATCATCTCCGACCTCAACCACTGGCACGGTATGTACAGTATGACGTCCATGGGACTCGGTAGAGACGTGTTCCTTGCGCTCCCAAAAATCGCCCTTGAATTGATGAAACCCGGTAGTGAGGAAGCGAATATCATCGATGAGCTGATCGGTGCGATAATCCTCGACCAGTTTAATGCCCGCCCCTTTGGCCTTGAGGCGCATATTGATATCTTTAGTGACGAGAACGACGTTACGGGGTTTATGGATTTTTTGCAGGTGTAATGCTGTATTGATTATGCGGTTATCGTTGTTGTTGTCCGGTAGCGAAGCATGGGTCATTTCGAGTTGATGATCGGGAAAGATGGACAAGGTGCCACAGGCATCGCCGTGATCCTCTCGCCGTGGCAGTTTAACCCCTTGAAGTATCTGCTCTGGGGTGGTTTTACCGCCGAGTATATCTTCGAGTGCCCTGATGGCGACTCGTGCGTCTCTGCTTACGTCTCGTTTTCGATCTTTAATCTGATCCAGTTCTTCCAGAACAGTCATGGGGACAACTACATCGTGCTCCTTAAATGAATAGATGGCTAAGGGTTCGTGTAGTAATACATTGGTATCCAGTACAAACAACTTTCTGTCGTCTTGTTCCATGGCGCCTCCAATTACTTCTATCTATATGATGTTATGTTTTCACAGCTCCCAGTCCTTAATTAGTCCTTTAAAAATAATGTCGAGTTATCCACTTCAGTGTTAACCAAAAGTAAAGAAATAGCTATCACCTTGATTTCATACTGCCACTATTAAAGGGCCGCTTCAATCACTTGCTTAGAACTTTCTATAATTGAGAGTTACTTAGTTAGATTACACAGATATGACAAATTCCAGATAAAGAAACTACTTGTATAATTTGTAATCGGTGCTTTTACTTATTAAGCTTAGGTTCGACACAAAATTGAGGTCGATTAAGCCCCTCGAAAGAGGCTCCGATCCTTGCACTTTGAGGGAGTTTAGGTAAAATACGCGCCCTTTCGTGGTTCACCCGTAGATGAGAAATAGTTAATGCCCTTTTCCTTAGGTCAACGCTGGATAAGTGATACCGAATCAGAACTTGGTTTAGGTACAGTCGTAGGATTAGAAGGCCGTATGGTCACACTAATGTTTCCAGCAACCGATGAGAACAGGTTGTTCTCACGCACCGAGGCTCCCCTGACTCGAGTTATTTACAATCCTGGCGATAAAATTGAAAGCCATGAAGGCTGGAGCCTGACCGTCAGTGAGCTCGAAGAGAAGAATGAGCTCATTATCTACCACGGAATTCACACCGAAACCGGTGAGCAAGTCTCTCTCAGAGAAACTCTGCTTAACTACAATGTTAGATTCAATAAGCCTCAAGACAGGCTATTCGCCGGTCAGATCGATCGCTTAGACAGATTCGGCGTCCGCTATCAGAGTCAATTATTGAGAAATAAGCTGGCCACATCAGATCTTCTGGGATTACAGGGACCAAGAGTCGGCCTGATCCCACATCAGCAGTGGATAGCCCATGAAGTGGGTCGCCGTTTTGCCCCTAGAGTATTACTCGCCGATGAAGTTGGCCTGGGCAAGACAATCGAGGCAGGACTGATCATTCATCAGCAACTGCTTACTGGCCGCGCCGAACGAATTCTGGTTATAGTTCCCGATACCCTGCGTCATCAGTGGTTAGTCGAGATGCTGCGCCGCTTCAACCTTAAGTTCTCTGTATTCGATGAAGACAGATGTATCGAAGCTTACGCCGATAACGAAAATCCATTTTATACCGAACAACTGGTGATCTGCTCACTGGAGCTATTACGTAAGAAGAAGCGCCTGGAACAAGCCATAGATGCCGATTGGGATCTTATGATTGTCGATGAAGCACATCACCTTGAGTGGACCGAAGACGCGCCTAGCCGCGCCTACCGTATCGTTGAGGCCCTGAGTAAAGCCGTACCTGGCGTATTACTGCTAACCGCGACGCCTGATCAACTGGGTCATCAGAGTCATTTTGCCAGATTACGCCTGCTCGATCCCGATCGTTTCTACGATTATGACGCCTTCCTCGAAGAGGAAAAAAGCTACAAGGATGTTGCCAGCGCAGCCGAAGCGCTCGCCAGCGGCGACGCACTCTCGGCCGACGCTGTTGCCCAGCTGACGACCCTGCTCAGTGAGAAAGATATCGGCGCGACTCTGGAGTTAATTCAGTCAAGCAACGCCGATGTCGACAAGCAACAAGCCGCCCGTAATGAACTCTTGCAAGATCTGCTGGACAGACATGGCACAGGTCGTGTGCTCTACCGTAACAGCCGAGCATCGGTTAAAGGCTTCCCGACACGTATCTTCCACGCACATCCACAAGCGATACCAAGCCAATATGTGACGGCCGCGCGAGTCGGTGCCATGATGAATGGCCACTTAGATACTGCCGCCAAGGTCAAACAAGCCCTGAGCCCGGAGAAGATCTATCAGGATTTCGAGAGCAGCAGCGCCAGTTGGTGGAAATTCGATCCCAGAGTCGATTGGCTCATCGAATTTTTGAAGACTAACCGTAGCAAGAAGGTACTGATTATTGCTAGCCAGGCGGAAACAGCTCTTAGTCTGGAAGAAGCCCTGCGTACCCGTGAAGGCATTCAAGCGACCGTGTTCCATGAGGGCATGTCGATTATCGAACGTGATAAGGCCGGCGCCTACTTTGCTCAGGAAACCGGTGGCGCTCAGGCACTCATCTGCAGCGAGATTGGCTCTGAGGGGCGAAACTTCCAGTTTGCCAGCCAGTTAATCCTGTTTGATCTGCCTCTGAATCCGGATCTGCTGGAGCAACGCATAGGCCGTTTAGATCGTATCGGTCAAAACAACGATGTCGAGATCCACTTGCCTTATTTGGCTGGCACGGCCCAAGAGTGTCTGATGCAGTGGTATCACCAGGGACTCAACGCGTTCGAGCAAACCTGTCCCAGTGGACACATACTCTTCAACGAATTTTCTGAACCTCTGCTTTCACAGTTGATCACTCAAGATGAGACACTACTTCAAGAGTTACTCAGTAATACTCAAACTCGTTACCAAGAGCTAAAGACGGCGATGGAACAAGGCCGGGATAAGTTACTTGAGATCAACTCCCATGGCGGCGATCGCGCAGCTAAGCTGGTGCAACGTCTGGCAGAACGTGATGAAGACACGCAACTCATCGGCTCGGTTATCCGTTTATGGGACATCATAGGCGTCGAACAGGAAGACTGTGGTGAAAACACCATAGTACTCAAGACCAGTGAACATATGATGTTCCCGACCTACCCGGGATTATCCGAAGATGGCATGACTATCACCTTCGATAGAGAAGTGGCCCTTTCCCGTGATGATATTGCCCTTATCACCCAGGAGCATCCTCTGGTCCAGACTGGTTTAGACCTAATCACTTCGTCTGAGACGGGTACCACCAGCGTAGCCGTATTGAAGAATAAGGCACTCCCTGCGGGTACCATCTTCCTCGAGCTGATCTACATGGCCGATGCCTCGGCACCTAAATCTAGCCAGCTTTATCGCTATCTACCGCCAACTCCTGTACGTATCTTACTGGACAAGAACGGTAACGACTTGTCTGATAACGTCACCTACGAGAGTTTTAATAAGCAGCTCAGTGCGGTCAATCGACACATTGCCAGTAAGCTGGTTAATGCCTATCAGACCGCTTTACATCCCTTATTTGCTAAGGGAGAAGAATTTGCACAGGTTGAGCTTAAACTGCTTGCCGAGAGTGCCAGAGCAAAAATGACTTCTCAGCTTACGGTGGAGCTCGAGCGTCTCGAAGCACTCAAGGCTGTTAACCCTAACATTCGTGACGAAGAGATCACTCACCTGAAGGATCAGATGACCGAACTCAATGGTTACTTGGATGATAGCTTGCTGCAACTCGATGCCGTGCGTCTGGTGCTAGTGAGTCACGCTTAACATAGGCGACTAGGCCCTAGGTTCGAGAACCTAGGGCCTCTTTTCAATCACCCAACCCATTTATCCTGTTATACTTTATCTATCTTATTCTCTGCCCAAGCTTTGCGTATTTATGCGTTTCAACACAGCTCTTGTTACCACTCTATTCCTCCTTCTCATCGCTCCAACGGCTTTTGCAGCCGATCCCCAAGATGCCTCACCTAACGAAGCTATGACCAAGGAGAGCAAGGCTGAGGATAAAGCCGCTAAGCAGACCAAATATGATTATCTCCCCAAGGAGGAGGTCATTGAAATAACCGTAGGTCAGCAGCAGACTGAGGTATTAGTTAGATCCTGGAGTGGCAAGAAGCAACTGGGCACAGCCATCTTACTTGCTAACCCGGGCATGGGTGCCGATGGCGCTGGATTTCAAGCCTATTTGAGACGGAAATTGAATCCTGCCGGCTGGGCGACAATCGCGATAACACCACCTAAAAAAGTAGCCACACCTAACTTTGCCACCTCCGCAAAAGAGATCGCCAAGGCCGGTGAGATGCAGGGAAATCAAAAAGCCAATGAAGCAACCGAGCAATACTCTGATGCAGTCTGGCAAGATATTCGTGAGAAACAGAGCCAGTTCATCAGTCAGACCATGAACCAGCTTGACGCAATAGGCGCTCCCTATCCAGGTAAACGTTTACTGATAACCAGCGGACAGGGCGCTGGATTAACCATAGCCATGATCAACAAAAACCTCTTGGCCAAGCCCGATATACTGGTACTTATCAACCCCTACCTGAAGATGAAAGGTGAAAACTTGGCGCTAGCTAAGCAACTTGCAGAGTTAGATATTCCTGTACTGGACATCCAATCTGTCGATGGTCATAGGGCCTCATCTGCAACGGCTCATATGAGAGCCGAGCTATCGCCGCAAAATGCCCCCTATCGATACAGTCAGCAGACTTTAGCACTTAACCTCAAAAACCCCATGTCCTGGGAGACAGCCTTGAAGTCCATCGAGGGCTTTGCATTAAGAATAAGCCAAGGCCCAAGAAAATAGGATCTAGTAGGAAAAAGGCTCACTAAGATTTACCACCTGGCTTGCCTGTCTTTATAGGCCTTATCTGGTTCGCTTGTTTGCCGCTTAGCCGCTACCAGTCTATTTTTGCCCAGCAATAACTTAATTTGACTGATGGACTCCCGGGATAACAGGCTGCGGATGCTTGAGCTCCAGCTTTTGTTTATGCTCATCTTAATTGCCGCGTTGGCATCGGGTGAGGTCTTAGCTAAAACTGCGGCTAACTCGAGCGCTCGCACCATAGGCTCATCGACGACTTCGGTCACCAAGCCTTTAGACAAGGCATCTTGTGCACTCAGCACCCCAGCCGTCATCGTCAGCAGTAGCGCCTGATCCTTAGATACCACTTCCCTTAAAGAGACAAGGCCTGCCATATCCGGGACGAGCCCCCACTTAGCTTCCATGATCGACATCTGGGCATCAGAGGCCGCGATGCGAAAATCTGCGCCAAGAGCGATCTGCATGCCACCACCGAAACACACACCCTCAAGTACGGCGATAACAGGCACGGGGAGTCTGCGCCAGCCGATTGAGACCCTTTGGGCCAGGTTGGCATTGCCCGGAAGCCACTTAAACAACAGCTTAACCGCCTGCATGGGTGATTTAATCACGCTCTTCACATCTAAGCCTGAACTAAAGTTGCCATCACTCCCCGAAAGAATAACCCCACGAACCGAGCGGTCATGCTTTATTTCACGTATCACCTCATCGAGTTCACGGAACATATCGAAATTTAGCGCATTGCATTTTCCCGGCCGATTTAAGATGACATGGGCCACCTGCTTATCAACGATTAACTTAACAAACTTCCTTGCCATATTACTCTCCGCCATTAAACTGGTCAGTCCAGAACATGAGGTTAACATATTTGGATTATTTCACTAATAGAGATAACATATAGAGGAAATTTGACTGACGTCAAAAAAATGGCATGACATTTCCACTTTGGACTCATGCTGATAGACAAAAATTGATATAATAAAGTGAACTCAAAAATATAAATAATGCCTCTGAATTTATCATTTGAACAACCGAGTTCAATAATAAGTGTTATCTTGAATATATGGGCAGATTAGGATGTTGAAACGATAATGTCGATCCCAGTACTGATATGCGATGATTCCGCGCTCGCTAGAAAACAGATGGCGAGAACACTCCCCAAAGAGTGGGACGTTGACATCACTTTTGCAAATAATGGTGCCGAAGGTATCGAGGCCATTCGAGCGGGCAAAGGTGAAGTTGTTTTTCTCGATCTCAACATGCCTGTGATGGATGGCTATGAAGTACTACAAACCATACAGCAAGAAGATCTCCCCGCACTAGTCATAGTCGTTTCGGGTGATATTCAGATAAAAGCCCATGAACGGGTCAAGGCGCTGGGTGCACTGGATTTTATCCAGAAACCCGTTAGCGCCGATGCTATCAGTAATATATTACAAGAGTATGGCATTCTCACCATTGCATTAGGCGATGGGGTTGCTGACAGCCCGATGATCGAAGTAGACCTACTTGACGCCTGTCGGGAGGTAGCCAATGTTGCCATGGGACGTGCAGCCGATCTGCTGGCCAAATTGCTCGATGTTTTTGTGCTATTACCTATCCCAAACGTGAATGTGCTCGAAGTCAGCGAACTGACCATGACCCTCAAAGCCACCGAAGAGCACAGTACGGTTTCCGCACTATGCCAAGGCTTTATCGGTGCAGGTATCGCCGGAGAGGCTTTACTGCTGTTCCATGACTCGTCCTTTAAAGATATGGCGAAATTAATGGGACTCGACAATCCCGAAGATAAGAATACCGAGATAGAGGTCATGATAGATACGGGTAACGTATTGATTGGCGCCTTTCTCAATGGCATCTCCGAACAACTGCATATGAAATTCAGCCAAGGCCATCCCGTTGTACTCGGGCGTCACTGCACAGTGAACGATCTTATTCATGACAATTCGGAGAAGTGGTCTCGCACCTTGGCCATGGAGATTAATTATCGAATCGAAGATCATGATATCCAATGTGATCTGCTCTTGCTGTTTACCGAAGACTCATTACCGACGCTCAATTATAAGCTCGGCTATCTGTTAGATTAAGTTGGATCCATCTATGGCATATGACCAAAGCGCAATGAACGAACTCCACTGGTTAATCGATATGGTTCAAACCATAGAAGTTGGCTTGGTAGTATTAGATAAAAACTTTGATATTCAGCTTTGGAATGGCTTCATGGAAAACCATAGTGGAGTCTCTCCTAACTCTATCAAGGGTTCCAATCTGTTTGAACAGTTCGATTACCTTCCCGCCGATTGGCTGAAACAGAAGATGGAATCAGTTTTCTTACTCAAGAACCGGGCATTCATCAGCTGGGAACAGAGACCCTATGTGTTTAAATTTAAAAACTATCGTCCCATTACCGGACGAGCAGATTTTATGTACCAAAATGTCACTCTGTTGCCCCTCTCCTCGCTCACGGGACAGATCACACACATCAGCATGATTGTTTACGATGTGACCGATGTAGCCATCAACAAGTTACAGCTAAAGGCCGTAAATGAACGTTTAGAGCATTTGAGTCAGACCGATGGATTAACTCAACTCCATAACCGCAGATACTGGCAGATATGCATGCAGAAAGAGTTCGATCGCCACGCCCGTTATGGTGATCAAACCAGCCTGGTCATGTTCGATATCGATCATTTCAAGAAGGTTAATGATACCTATGGCCATATGGCAGGTGATAAGGTGATTCAACATATCTCCCACCTGCTTAAGCAGTCTCTGCGTGAAACCGATTGCGCGGGTCGATATGGTGGTGAAGAGTTTTCTGTGGTGCTGGCGAAAACCAGTGCCAAAGATGCCCTCAACTTCGCCGATCGTTTACGCCATAAAATTGAAACCACTGAACTGGTTTATGAGGGCAAGTCTATCAAGGTCACTGTCAGTATGGGGATCAGCGATCTACAAGAACAGGTCGGCAACAGTGGCCAATGGTTATCATTTGCCGATAAAGCCCTTTATGAAGCCAAGAAGGCGGGGCGAAACAATTGTGTGATCTATACCAGTTCCATTAAGTAAGTGATCATTCAGCGCATAAATTTAATGGAATTGGTATTGCCTAAAACATAATCAGCTTATACAAAACCAGAGTGATGAAAACAGAGAAGGCCCATAATGGGCCTTTTTCATGAGATAGCGATTAGCGTCTAATGGATGATATCTTCTTCATCTTCGTCTTCAAACTCATCGTCGCGCACCTCATCACCGTTTTCATCGATGAAATACGTACCCCAACCGTCATAGTCGACTTTCTGCTTAGCCGCTAACGTTAATAAGGCTTCACAAGCCTTATCGAGCAGCTCAACTTCAAGCTTGTGGCTTGCGACAGCATCGAAACAGTAGATAACAGACCCATCTTCCAGCTCCATCTCTTCGGCATCATTGACTTCAAAACCTGATTTAAACGCATCTACTGCCGCTTTTTCCAGGCGATCGAAGTTAGTCGATGAAAAGTGATGCTCAATTGTGTAGTCGGCATCCGGATGTGAACCGTCACCAAGAATAGCATCGACTATCTCTTGGTTTTCTTGTTTCTGTGCCTTAAGTAAACGCTCAATTGACATGGATGACTCCCAATAAAAAATCTTGGCAAATTATATACCAGTTCCATTAAGTAAGTGATCATAAATTTAATGGAATTGGTATTAATCCAGACATAAAAAAACCTCTAAAATGGAGGTTTTTTTGTCAAATATCTACCCATTGGATCTACTTGGCCATTAACGCCGATGCTTCCCGGTTAAGCTGAGTCAACCTGGCTGACATTAGCGCGTGAATACGGGATGAAAGCTCTTTGACCTGATTCTTAGCCAAGCCCTTGGTCTCGATAGGCTCCATCATCTCTATGATAACCACACCATTGTTCCAACGATTCATCTTAATATGCCCCTGACAGGAGGCTAATACAGGCACCATAGAGACACCGGCTTCGATCGCAGTGTGGAAGGCACCTGATTTAAAAGGCAGCAAGCCCTTACCTTTAGAACGTGTACCTTCGGGAAAAATCCAGATAGATAAGCATTTATCTTTAATCTTTTTGGCTGTTTGTGCCATGGTTTCGAAGGCTTTATTACGGTTCTTTCTGTCGATCAGGATATTGCCCGATAACCAATATATCTGTCCGAAAAAAGGTACCCAGGCGAGACTCTTCTTGCCCAGACTCACAGTCCCCTTAGGCACCGCAGCGGTATGAGTGAACATATCGAAGTTATTTTGGTGATTGGCGAGATAGACACAAGGTTCATCTTTCAAGCCTAAACTAGGCTTACGCACTATGACCTTGATGCCTAACACTGGCGCGGCAAAGGAAAATATTTTAGCGAACATGTGTACATTATCTCGATGACGAGGTCTGAGCAGACAAAAAAGGCCACCAAAAATAAATGCTAGCAACAGCATCACAGCTAATATCAACGATCTGAGGATTAACAGCACAACATACTCCCATGATTCTAATCGCGTCATTATAGCCAGCAAGAGGGTATGACTCAATATTTTGTTTACGTTTGTAGCCCGAGACTGATATGCATCAATTAGAGCAAATAGACTAAAAATGCATTATCAGACAAGGAGCACAATCGCGTTCATAAGCATTAGCCTAGTTTTGGTTAACCTGCATAGCGGCTTCCTGAGCGGACTTTTTGGACAAACTCAATACCAGTCTGAACAGGATGGCACTGACCGCGAGCGTAGCGACTATGGCGGCACCACTCGGCAGGTCCAGAGTTGCAGAAAGAAGTAAACCGAGAATGTACCCCGTCAGTCCCACCATATAAGCAGCCCCCAGCCTATATTTAGATCCAAACTTATTGACCGCGAGCGCGGGTAATATCAAGGTACTAAACACCAGATAGACCCCAACCAACTCGACCGATAAGGTGATAACTATGGCGAACAGAATATAGAAACCACTGCCTTCGAGCAGCTTAGGCTTGAGGAAAACCACGGCTAATACCAGTGCGGAGACACAAGCAGGCCAGATGAGTTGCGACCAGTTGACCCAGAGTATTTGCCCCGATAACAACTGTTTAAGCATTTCTGCCCCATGAGGATCATTGGAAAGCAACAACATGGCGGCGACAGCAGACAGCACATAGAAGCAACCAATTATCGCCTCAAGTTCATCGGCCATACGCTTAGATAACCAGGCGATAAACCCCGCTCCAGCGAGGGCGAAAAGTGCTGGCATCCACACATTAGAGAAAGGCAGATGCTCAATATCATGATTGAGATGGGCGACAATCGCTCCCAATGCAGCAACTTGCGCAATAGCTAGATCGATGAAAATAATTCCCCGCTTTAGCACCTGCTGACCGAGTAACACATGGGTCGACAACACCAGCACACCCGCAGCAAGTGCCGGCAAGAGAATTGAGATTAAGTTAATATCAAACATAGGCGAATACTCGCTTTTTGAGCGTAATCGAATAGAAGATAGGGGCAGTGGATAAATCACTGCCCCTACTTATTTTCTCTAGCTAGCTTTTACGCTAAGTAAGAGATCTAACACACTGTCGTAGAGGCTGAAGAGATCTTGACTCTGATCGTTGCCACCAACCGACATAGGTAGCACCTGAACCGGTAAGTTTGCACGCTCTCCCAGCCAATTAGCACCACGCTCATCCTGATAAGATGCCACGATAATCGCCATGACATCACCCGCCTCGGTTCGTGTCAGCAAACTTGCAAGATGACTGCTACTAGGTGGTAAGCCAGGCTTAGGCTCCAGATCGGCAACTTGCTCAATGCCTACCCAATTGAACAGGTATTTGAAGCTCGAGTGATAGGCGATAACCTTCTTGCCGCGCAGAGGCGCCGCTTTCTTCTCCCAAACCGGGATCGCCGCGGTCCATCTCAGACTAAAGTCAGCCAAGGCCGATTCATAATCCGCTTTGCTGTCGGGATCGACGGCTGTGAGCTTAACCGTAAGAGCCTGGGCCACTTTCAACATCCTCTCAGGTGAGAAGTGAAGATGAGGATTCCCCTTAGCGTGGACATCGCCCATGCTTCGATCCACAGATTTAAGCTGATCTATGGTTTCAACCTGCTCGGCGGCATAGAAGAGACCCTGATCAGTTGAGCGAACTTTAGCGTTAGATGATTTCATCTGCAGCATAGGCAGCCAACCAACTTCAAGATCGGCACCGGCACAGACAGCGATATCCGCCTGACGCATCTTAGCGATCAGACTCGGTCTGGCTTGAACCTGGTGGGGGTCTTGCATCGCGGTCGTCGCCGAATAGATCCTGGCATTCGGTGCCAACTCCTTCGCCAGAGACGCGTACTCAGGCTCGCAGGCAAAGATATTCAATTCGGCAGATGCAATGCTCGAATAACTCACTACTATTGCGGCTATCGCCGACTTTACTAACTTAGAATTGATGCGCACCGTGAGCCCCCAGAGTCATAACATATTGAAGAGTTAGAACGTTATCGTCTTCGATACCGAAGTAATTGGTTCCTTTCTGATTGGTGTACTGCAGACGAACCGTAGAGAAATGGCTGTGATGCCAAGCCAGACTGACCTCAGTTTCCTTTAACTTCTGGGCATCGAAATGGTCCCCATGAAGCTCCTGAACATCGGTCTCACCATAACGCACACCGGCGGACCAGTTTGGACTAAACTGATACACACTACTCAGATACCATCCTTGCATATCATCGACACTATCAGCCGAATCATGATCATGGTCATGATCGTGACCATCTTCGAGGGGAGCAAAGTCTGTCACCCTGAAGTATTCACCGCTGACTGTGAGGTGTTGATATTTATAGTTGCCGTTCGGAGCCCACTTATAGACGAAATCGGCAATATAGGTATTCTCACCGGTAAAGGTGGCGCTGTGACTGTGGTCGTGGCCTTCATGTCCAGCTGCCAATGCGGCATGGTCTTCGTGCTCACCTTCGACCATGCGGCCATTCTCGTTACGCATGTAACTTAGACCGGCCTGCCATGAACCATTACCGATATCGCCACCGATCTTGGTATAGGCGGTGTAGACACCGATATTTTTGTACTCACGCTCGGCATGGTCGCTATGACCTTCATGTTCATCATGTTCACCACCAGCGGCGCGCATGCTGTCACCCTTAAAACCTTCCAAACCCATGGTCCAGTAAAGATCCGTTGGTGCCACATAGTTTACGCGCACACCATCATCGAAATAATGGCTGCCGAGGAAGGCACGATATGCGGCAGGACGGTCCGAAAAGGCGTCGGTATGAACATGTTGATTGTTCAAGTAACCCACATCCGACAAGAAGCGGCCCGCACGAATCGAAAATCCCCATGGCATGGCTAAGGTTTGAATGAAGGCTTCTTCCAGACCCAGCTCAGTTTCACCATCGTGCATCTCAATTACGGCGGTCAATTTACCGTAAAACATATCGTCGATATTGGCACTCATGGCTATCTCGGTGTGGCCTAAGCCGAAACCTTCGCCGCGCTCGGCCATCGGACGCTCGGTATTTTGATAGTAGCCATCGAGCACGGCACTGATCGCCGGGTTTGTCAGAGTGGGATCTTCAGCGAAGGCAGAAGTCGTAAAAAAGGCACATGCAGCGGCCACGCATGATACGCGGTTATTTAAAACGGTCATTTGTTTCTCCAAAATACAGCATAAGTCCCCTAACATTTTTATAAATATTAAGTAATTAGGTGCTAGGTGGACTAAATCAAAAAAATCGTATTACTGAAGTTAACTAGACAGGTGCACGCTCAAGCCAAGGGGCTATTAGCCCCAATAGCTTTAGTAAGAAATGGGGTGTCAGACAAGTACAGAAAGTACAGTCATCCCGTCCCAAAACTGAGCTCGCGATTGAAATTAGTTAACTGAGGTTGATTTGATTTACGCGACAGGAGGAGCGCGGCTACGGAAAACGCTGACATGTGATGCCAGGCGCTCACATACCCGATAGGCGACAGGTTCAAATGTTTGAACTAAAACCGGAAGGGTAAATGGAACACTAGGTAAGAGTTTATTAAGCTGATGTTTATGGAAACAGAGGGTACAGTGACCCTTAGCACCATGATCTATATGTTCAACGCTATGGACAGAAGCGGCAAAAGACAGGCAGATCAATATGGCTGATAGCCATAAAGCAATTCCTCTTCTCACACTATTACTGACCATGAATACCACCGTTGAAGACACAAATTAACAGCCTACCTCAAATCAAGACGAGGTAAAAGCGCGTACAATTTTATGCAAACAGAGAGTTAAGTCAAGTTACGCTTTTAATAAAAATAGGTAAAATTCACAAAATAAATGTAAGCAGAAATGAGTCAGTGTCGAAGAAAGTGCGTATAACTGATGATCTTAATTGAAAAATATCATAATAGAATATGATCGCCATCACTCAATTCTGGGCCACAATTAATACTGACTTAAGCTCTAAAGCCTAAAATTACAACAGATAGCTAAATAAACTAATCCTATTTAAGCGAGCGTAAACCCATCAGGGGAGTAAACACCATGTTAGAGTTCCTACGTGAAAACGGTAAAATGATCTTTTGGACCACCTTTTTCTTCATCGCCATAGGTGGCGGGATCTACTATGTCGATGCCGCATTGGAAGCACAGGTTACGGTTATTAATTAAGTTAGGCTTTCAATAAATACATTCCATAAAAAGTTAGCGATACTTCTGCCTATGCTCACTATCGTCGACCTCTTTAACCTCAGGAGCTTGGGTTACTCTTAGGTGATCCATCATATGACTGACAAGTAAGACAATCACAGCCACTATGGCCAGAGGTGTGGTTAGGTTACGCACCTCTGGCTCAAAATAGCCGTAGACTAAAGCAGCGACTCCAGAATAGAAGGCGGCGATTTTTAAACGAGTGAGAATAGGATTCTTACCTAACCAGGCATCACAATGGGGACATTGAATCTGCGCGTTTAGCCCCTTACCACGCTGATTCTTGACCGCATTGACACCAAAAGTTTTACTACAGTGAGTACATAACACAGGCTAGATCTCTTTCGTTTAACAATAATTCGGTGAAAGAGTTTAACAGAATCTGAGTTAAAAAAATGCTGGTTATTCAGCCTCTATATTTCCCCTTCCCTCTGACTACTTAAGCATTAATTGACTTAACGAATAACGATAATTCGCTAATGATAATTTACACTGGCCCGATCAAAGTAATACTATAAGCGCCTAAAAAAGTAACAGGACCTTACTATGTATCGCACATTCACCCTGATCATGCTCACTCTCATGACGCTTATCGGGACTCAAGTACGCGCCGAAGAGGCTGATATAACTTACGAACTCACCTCTTTGCAGCAATCAATCCATCGCGATGTCACCCAGTTGCGAAAGGACAAAGGCGAGTTATCTCAATTCACCGAATACCGTATCAAGCAAAAATCGGCTCAATTACATCAAAGACTCGAAGAGTTAATGAATGTGGCTCCCTTGAACACCGAGCTGCTCACTCCCTATGTTAAAGATCATCTCAAGTTTATTGAGGATGTCGATGTTTATTACCGAGGAAGCATTGGCGCTCTGAAGTTAATGTTGGGTAGAGACAATGACGCCGATATCATGATGCAACTAACCAATAGAGAGTTAGATCGTGATGAGATACT
This sequence comes from Shewanella psychropiezotolerans, assembly GCF_007197555.1. NCBI lineage: Bacteria > Pseudomonadati > Pseudomonadota > Gammaproteobacteria > Alteromonadales > Shewanellaceae > Shewanella > Shewanella psychropiezotolerans. The sequence continues at coordinate 494,792 of NZ_CP041614.1, read as the reverse complement.
ACAAGCCAAATCTGATACTTTAAGCTGGGCAGAGCAGCTGTCTATCGATACCGGTGATGTAAAACAACAATTCACATCTAGCCTGATTGAGCGAGCCGATAACTTAGACAGTCTGGTGCATTTCACTCAAGACAGATTGAAAGCGGCGGTGGATGATGCCAGCCTGGCGGGTAAAGATGTCTCGAGCGATCAAACGACTCAGATCACTCGGCTTAATGAGAGACTGTCCCATAGCAGTTCCAGTTTAGCGGTCGTAATTCAACTGCTGGATAATTTAGGCCAGGACACATCTGAGTTAAAACAGACCCTGTTCAGTACATCTGGCGACATCACTCAGGATGTACTCAACCTAGACGTTGCCAGCAGCCTAGCCGAGCAATGGCTAACAACGGCCAAAAATCAGGCCATAGATAATGGCCCTAGTGTGGTTTTCAAGGTATCTATCTTCCTGCTAATCTTAATGATTGCCAGCTTAGTCGGCAAAGGCGTGGAGAAGCTGGTCAGGAAAGCGGTGGGTAACTCCAAACTTAAGTTCAGCAAGCTGCTGCAAGAGTTTTTCACCTCTTTGTCGGGTAAAGCGGTATTCACTATCGGTGTGCTGATCGCGCTATCTCAACTCGGTTTCGAACTAGGCCCCTTATTAGCAGGCTTCGGTGTTGCCGGTGTCATTATTGGTTTTGCCCTGCAAGACACCTTGTCTAATTTTGCTTCCGGCATGATGATATTGGTCTACCGTCCCTATGACGTCGGCGACCTCATCAATGCGGCTGGCGTGACCGGTAAGGTGAGTCACATGAGTCTGGTGTCGACCACCATTAAGACCTTAGATAACCAGAGACTCATCATCCCGAATAACAAGATCTGGGGTGATACCATCAATAACATCACAGTTGAGCATCAGAGACGTGTCGATATGACTTTCGGCATCGGCTACGGTGATGATATTGAAAAAGCAGAACGTGTGCTGATGGATATCGTCGCATCACATCCTAAAGTACTTAAGAATCCAGAGCCTATGGTCAAGTTGCATACCTTGGGTGAGTCTTCGGTAGACTTTATCGTACGCCCTTGGGCGAAACCTGAAGATTACTGGGATGTTTACTGGGACATCACCCGTGAAGTGAAGATGCGCTTCGACAGAGAGAACATCAGCATTCCGTTCCCACAACGCGATGTACATGTTTATCAGAGCTAACAAGCGCTAATACCGGTTGGTACAGCACCACCGAACAAGAAGCTCTAGGCTCTAGATCCTAGGAGCTTCTTGTTCAGTATTATATTAAGCCAATCCTACTATCTCATCTTGCTCATTAATATCGATATTCAGATACCCTGGCCTCACGCCTAAACCTGGCATAGTCATCACCTTGCCGACCAGTGCCGTAATAAAACCCGCTCCGGCGTTGATCTTAAATTGGATTATTGGTAATTCGAAGTCTGCAGGGATCCCTTTCACCTTAGGGTCATGACAGATAGACAGAGGAGTTTTTGCCACACAAATCCCTAAGCCTTCTAACCCCATGATTTTTATCTGATTGAGCTGCTGTTTTGCTTCATGGGTTAATGTGACCCCTTTCGCCCCATAGCCAGCTTCGGCAATCGTCATTAGCTTTGCTTCCATACTGATATCTAACGGGTAGAGAAATCTAAAATCAGATGTTTGCTGCGTGGCACTCACCACGGCTCTTGCCAGTACTTCAGCGCCGCTAGCCCCCTCACCGAAGGCATCGCTGACTTCACAGCCAAAGGCGGATGTCTCAGCCACAGCCGATTTAAGCCATTTAATTTCGGTGTCGATATCCGTTGGGAAGCGATTAATCGCCACCACGACGGGAACGCCGTATTGACCCACATTGTCTATGTGCCACTTGAGGTTAGCGAAACCAGCCATCAGCCTTTCCATGTCCGGCAGATTAATATCGTGTCGAGACTCGAGCCCAGAATTGGCCTTGAGTGCTTTTAGGGTTACCACAACAACAGCCGCATCGGGCTCTCTGCCAGATTCTCTGACCTTGATATTGCAGAATTTCTCGAAGCCCATATCTGAGCCAAAACCAGCTTCCGTGACCACGAAATCCGACAGTTTTAGTGCGATTCTATCGGCGATAATCGATGAGTTGCCGTGTGCAATATTAGCAAAGGGGCCGGCGTGGATGAGACATGGGTCTCCGGTTAACGTCTGCATCAGGGTCGGCTCGATGGCATCGCGCATGATGACTGTCATAGCGCCAGCAACGCCCACATCTTCTGCCGTAATAGGATTTCCTTGAGTATCCAATGCCAGTATCAGGCGACCGATACGCCGGCGCATATCCTTCAGATCCCGACTCAAGGCGAGTATAGCCATCAGCTCGGATGCCGCCGTGATATCGAAGCCAGAATCATGTACGGGCCCGTTATTCTCCCCTATTCCCACGCTGATATTTCTCAGACTGCGCTCATTATGATCCACAACCCTGCGCCATAGGATCTGCTTAGGATCGATATTGAGAGGCTCAATTCCAGACTGCGCAACATACTCCTCTCGAGATAATCTTGATTCATGAAACAGGCGAGCATCGATAGCCGCGGCCGCTAAATTATGTGCACTGCTGACTGCATGAATGTCGCCGGTGAGGTGCAAGTTAAGCTCCTCCATCGGCACAACTTGGGCATATCCGCCACCAGCCGCTCCCCCTTTTGTACCAAATACGGGCCCCATGCTAGGCTGACGAATACAAGCGGTAGCACGCTTACCTATGGCATTTAATCCTTGGGTCAGGCCAATAGTCGTGACAGTCTTACCTTCACCGAACGGCGTCGGAGTCACGGCCGTGACAATCACCAACTTCCCCTCCTGATTTCCTTGCAGTCGATTTAATATAGATAAACTGATCTTTGCCTTAGTATCGCCAAATAACGATAGTTCACTAGGTTCGATGCCTAACTTATTAGCGATATGCTTGATAGGACTAAGCTTTGATTGACGAGAAATCTCTATATCTGACAGCATTATTTTGCTCCTCTTCTTAAGAGATGAATTTATTTTAGTTGAGTAAATATGTGTAGGATGACAGCCAAGAATATAGGCGATATATGACATGGGCTAAATAGCCTAAGTCAGATTAGTGAAGCTTATTTAAGCTTTTTTGAATCTAAATCAATAAATAGTAATCTAGTAGAATAAAGCCGAAGAATTGAAGCAGCCCTGGCATCGAACCGGATAAAGTTAGACAAACAGCAATGGTTTAACATCTGGCAGGCCACAGCGTTGCTTAATCTCCAATGCTAAAAAACAAAAAAGGCGCCATTGGCGCCTTTTCTATTCGAGTCATACTCATTATTACAGAAAACTGATTTTTCCAGAGAGATGTGGGCGACGACCCCGTTTATCTCTTAATTCGAAGACTAAGTTATCTTCATCAGTCTCGGAATCGAAGGTAACATCGGCTGGCATTAACAGTGGCAGCTTAAATGCAACTTCCACCTTGCAGGGACGCTCGCCAATTTGCGGCATCATCTGGGCGATACAGCGAGCCTTAGACCACATACCGTGAGCTAACACACGATCGAAACCAAAACGTTTCGAGAGTACGGGGTGAAGATGAATAAGGTTATAGTCTCCCGAAGCTTTTGCATAACGGCGACCTAAATCATCGGCTAAGCTCCAAGCCTCGGGTGACTCCCAAGCCATGGCATTAGCCTTAGGTGGGCGAATACGGCGCTTACCGTTCTCGATACGATAGAGATATGTAGACAATGACTCCCAAACCAATTCACCATCGACGAAAGCTTTCGAGACTAAGTCGAATTCTAATCCTGAATCCGTCACAGTGCTGCTCATTAAGGCGCACTCAATATCGAATTTTTCATCGAGATTTAACACTCTGTACTGAGAAATACTGTTCTTAAGATGAATCATTCCAAGCAGAGGGAACGTAATGCCATCATGGGTAAAGATAACCGCATGCAGACGAAATGCCATAACATACATGTAAGTCATGGGCAGTGTCGTGCCGTCGAAGTCGAAGCCGCATACCGAAGAGTATTGAGCAACTTTATCTTGCGACAAGCTGACATTAGGCGTTGAAACGTAGATCCGTGGCAAAGGCTGCTCATCCCACCCAGGCTTACGCCCGAAGAAGATCTTGCGATAGAGGGAAAATAGAGAAGGCATCGCCTTCAATTCAATAGAATAATCATTTTCCACGTTAACCGAACCTTTCAAATTTTATCTCACCAAACAGATTTCAAGCCAGCGAGTATACCTTAAAGTAAGCTAGATACGCTAAATTCAAACAGAATTAATCTATTTCAAATAGGTTTTGAGCGTACACAAGGCGATAGACTTAGATGAAAACATACTGGATTTCTATGGTTAAAAGTGTAAAACAGATACAGCAAGATTTTGAGATGAATTTGGACTGGGTTTTGATTAAAACCCACCTATAAGATGTCGCCGAAAGTATTGTCCTGGCACTAGAGGAAACCAGGCTTCAAAATAGCTCGATCTGATTATCTTCTTGCTTTTTGACGATATTACTAAGATAGACCTTCTCTTCAGTCACCATCTGACCTATACGCGCAGGTGACATACGTTTCAACAAGACTTTACCGCTATTGGGGTGAAACAGTACTTTACGCGGCCAGGGACCGCCCAAGTCCTCCGACTCTATCGCGATCCCCTCGAGTTTCAGGTATTCCTTCACAAACTCTATGTTGGATTGACCGACATTGAGCACTGACGTCTTAGTAATCTGGGCCCCACCAAACACTTTTGCCTTTAATCTCTGACGCTTACCTCCTAAGGTCAAGATCCCATTGATCAGTTGCTCCATGGCCAAGTTTCCATAGCGGCATGAATAACTGGTCAGTTGGTGCCAGTCTTCATGAAGTTCCTTCTCGGGCAAGAGGAAGTGATTCAAGCCCCCGATCCCCAGTAAGGGATCCCAGATACAGGCGGCAACACAGGAGCCCAAACGAGTGAAAATATATTCGTCATGGGAAGATATATAGAAAGCGCCGGGATCGACTCTGGCTATGACCTTGTTATGCTTCTTATCCCAGTTTCTGGGGATCTCCTCGAAACCCAATTTCGGGGAGGAATTGTGACTGCTTGCATTCAGCCTCCTTGCTGCTAATCTCGCCGAATCAAACTCCATCTAAGATGCGAGTATCGTTTTGAATACCAATAGTGAGTCCAAAGTATAGTCAGGCAAATGCAAGCTAGCCCTAATACTTAGTCATGATTTAATCCTTATTGAGTCTGAGATTAACAAGTATCAGCTTCAGTCGCATTCCAGCTGCCAACAGCTTGTCACCTTAGCACCGTGCTGAGTCATCTCCATGGGAATACTTCTAGCGCCAACCAAGTGGCCGGCACCGATAATGATAAATAGCGGTTGCTGAATGCCAGGCTCTAGCATTAGCTCACGAATTCTCGCGGCCATATCTATGTTTCGTTGCCAGAGCAATTTGTCCAACATCAAGAGATCCTCCTCATCTGACATCTGCCCCTCCATCAACTCGGCGATATGTGCCGCATCTCCCGTTCTCCATGCCGTAACCAGGCCACGCATATCTTCGTCCGGTGATTCTATGGCTTCTCTTACCATGGCCCACTGAGACTTCTCATCGAAGGAAGAGAGTAAACGGAACTGGAACTCGGTGCTCTCTAGCTCTAACAGGGGACGGCCTTGATTACTAGCAATAAACCTCTGATCCACGCCATACTCAGCACTGTAACCTAGCTCCTCGAACCGATTCATTCCCAATTGCATCGACTGCAACCAAGGCGCGAATCCACTCAGCGTGGCACACACACTGGCTCTTTGTTTACAGTAGGCATCGAGTACAGTTTTCGTTTCAACGTCTATAGGGAGCTTGTTCAATCCATATTTTCTTATCAAGGCCATTATATCGGCACTGGCGGCATCGGCCTCGACAACTAAAGATCCTGCCGACTCAAATTTAGATTCGATCAGCGGGGCCATGGGATAGAAATTAGCCTGACCCACATGAATGGAACCGAGGAGATAGGCTGTCTGGCCCTGATAGTCTAGCTGAAAGAAAGGGGGCCTATCTTCTACTGCGGCCTGAGCCGACGCGGTAAAACCCGAAAAAACGAGCCATACAACACCAAGTAATAACCTATGCCGACTTGTTGCCATCTGATTAGCCCCTTATAATCTCGATAATTTAAAAGTTTATGCAATGAGAGGCTTTTATGCCACACACACGTGTTATTGAACAATTGAAACAAAACTTACAATCAGCCTATCGTAAATCCATCGATGCAGATGGCAAGCTCGATGAGTTAAAAAAAGCGGGTCATGTAAAATTCAATAGGATTTTCACTCAGACTGAAGGCTTCATCACCAACAGCAATCGCTTTAAGCCCTATGTCCAGGAGCTTGCCGATGAACTCGAAGAGCTGCCGACTGATAGCGAAAATATGCCTGCTGCATTAGAGAAGTTTGTACGCAAGTTGGGCGTATTGATTCAGACATTACAGGCATTTAAAGAGCAATCAAAATAATCTGTACGCTGTGAGCTCTGAATTACGAAACAAAAAAGGCTAAATAAGCGATTCGCTCATTTAGCCTTTTTGCACCTAACACATTAGAACTATTCTATTTCTTAGAACTTAAATTTTAGGCTCTACCGTTTTCTTCATCCAATCGGCAAGTAACTTGTTCTCATATCTTAATGGCTTATCACTCATGCGACCTATATTATGCATGAAGCCCATATCGGTCAGCTTCTCGTTACCTACCATGACCACCTTATCGCCCTCGAGTACCGAATAACTAAAGGTAATGCGAGGCGGATAGATATCTTTGATCAAGCGAATATCATTCATGGTCGCACCGAATGTCGGCCTGACATCGCCGGCAAGATCTAAGTCTGTCACTATCAACTCAAGTTTTTGTTCCGGTTTGAGAATTTTGCTCGCCTCTTTATTCAGGCTCTTGGTTAATGTTTCAAACGTACGAGCCTCATAACGCGACTGAATATCACTCACCGCTTTGACATCACGAAAACTGTTAGGGTCTTGCCAAGTTATCTTGACCACACCTTGCTCTGTCACTGGATTTTCAGCCACTTCATCGGCAACCGCGACACCTGAAAGCATCGCGCCAGAAACCATAGTTCCTGCTAGTAATAGATGGGTTAACTTCATATCAGCCTCCTGGGCTAAGTGTTTTTCATGGCATTTAGCGTACAAAATCTAACCTGAATATGAGCTTAATGCAAAACAATTAATGACTATTCACTTGTATAGTGCACCATTTATATTAGACCGTAACATGCTAGATTTAATTACATAATAATTAGATAAAACTGTATCAAAAATTATCATGGATAAATAGAATAGCGTCACTCAATGCTAATCTATCAAACATCAAATGAAAAATGCCCCCGCGATTATTCTTGTTACGCTAATTTTCATCGCTCTTGGTACTAGCCTCTATCTTATCAATAGCTCAGAGAAGAGTCATTCACCTGAAACCTGGTCCTCTTTCGTGTATACCAATGGCTACAATTCGGGTCGATATAAGAAGCAAGATGACTTTATCAGCTATGAAACCTGCCGTGAACACGCAGTAGAAACCTCGGTCCGGTTTGATAACGCCCCCTGGGAATGCGGGCTAAGATGCCGCTTCGACTCCAGCCGACAAGGCTTTCAATGTGAAACAATGAAAAGAGAGTAAGCCCTCCTTCTTAGCCTATAAACCTTACTGATATCATAACAGTTCAGCAGACATTCAAGTTGGCAATGATAATATGCAACAAAATACCTATCCAAGCACTATGACTATGACTATGACTTCTTCACTAAAAAACATATTAATGATCTCTCTTCTCACCGCATCTTCTTTAGTGAGTGCCACCGACTTATCTAGTTTAGAGATAGATGAGACTAAGGCCACTGCCGACGAAGTGCTTAGCCAGTATCAGGCCCTCACCGATGAGATGGATGCAGAAGCCCAATTAGACAAGATAGATCAGCAACTCGACCAAGAAAACCTCGAACTGCTACAGCCAATTTGTACCGAATACTCTATCGACATGGATACCGGCGAAGAGATCTGCACCTCACAATGATCCGTATAACGAATCCACATATGCAAGTAGCATTGCACTTGCTCATGCTGTCGAAAGAAGTGTAGATAAACTGGATCGAGGCAATCTATGCCTCGCCTTCCTTACACCTCCCAAGCAAACTTACTCAAGAACACATTCTCAAGTCAACTTCCTCAAGATAGCCATTACCGACTCTGAATCAGGCGTCTCACTCCAAATTAAACCGCTCACTTTTCATTCAGCTTAGGTTCATGGTTTACCGTTTAACATACTGAATAAGTTAACGAGCACTAGCACTCTTTTGAGACCAGGTTTCGAAAGAACAAGCTTACTACCAGAGGTGACACTTCTTCATCGACAGTTAAGACGGATGTCGACTAAGTGCAAACGCTTCCTTATCTGGTCACAATACATTTTGGAGACATTTTATGAGCCATGCAATCACGAAAACTAAAGTCAGCTTCTCTGGTAAAATCGCCCTACTCTCAGTCTTTATCATAGGCGCTATGATCACAGGTCAAGCGTCCGCCAATGACTTTACGCCTTCGGAACAAGCCGCCGTCAATCAGCATATGGAATTATTGTCAGAGCAGCAAGGCAGGTCAGATGAAGCTATGATTGATAACCAACAACAAGACTTCGACGCTGGCTTGGAAAAGGCAGAAAACAAATTTATGAGTAATATCTGTAATGAACATGGGCGTCAATACGATAATGCCACCGAAGTCTGTTACGAGCAGAAGTAAGCTAGCAACGAATACCGATAGGTATAAAAAATCAATAAAAAAAGCGAGATTAACCTCGCTTTTTTACGTTCCCTTCTCTAAAAAATCAGCCAGACAAAGCCAGTTTAGAATGGAAATCTTTGGCTCAATTGCGGATAAGTAAGTTTTAGCTGCTTTTTCTTAGTGATGAACTTTTTACCTTGTGGCGTCGCTTTTCCGGAAGGGATAAAAGGAAGTTCTTCTCCAGTTCTATCTTCGAAGATCTGACCGGCTATCAAATCATATTCATCCAAAAACGGATAAGGATAACCATCTTTCTCTGGCCACTGAGTTAACTGAGCAATCTCATCGGGGTTGGCGATCACTTTTTCGTACCAGTCTTGACCCAATGAGATAAGAAAACATCGGTACTCGGCAAAAGCATACTCTGAATCACAGCCAGTGATAATATAAGCCGCTCCCCAAATAGACCAAAAATAGGATCTGCGCATCTGCTGCCCGAATATTTTATCGAATTCGAGCAATTCTTGGTCAGATAGTTGTTCTAATTTACTCTTAAGGTTATCGGCAAGGCTTATCTGGTCTTGCGCGGGTCTCTCTCTCGTTACCAGTTGCCAGAATTCTATTTCAGTCATTGGCTTATCTTCACTCTCATCTACTGCTTTTGACTATTCTAACCAATATACTGACTCGAGACAGTACAAATTCTCAGCCAGGAAGACAGAGCCAGTAAAACTATCAATAGAGGTGTCAGCTAATACCGAGCGTATTGGTACTACAAACTTCCCCTTAAAGAAAAAGGGATATACCTTTGACAGCGCTGATGGACTTTTCTACACTCGCCAACAATTCCTAGCATCAAAATAAACTATCACTTAGGTTCTATGAGACATTTAATGAAAAAACCACCCTTAGGCTTATCTATACTCATGTTCCTATATTTCGCCTTGGCATTAATCGCCCTATTCCGGGCTGTCAATACTCAAGCCGTAGATCTGTTTTCTCTAGGGGTTATCCCGGTTCTTATAGGCCTGCTGCTAAGGACTAACTGGGCCAGCATCGTCTTTAAAGTTTACTTAGGTATACAGACACTGGGATTATCGGCACTGGGTGGCACAGCCATTATCGCCTATCAAATCTCGCCGCAAGATGTCAAAGTCATCCTAGATGGACATGATATTCCCGTTCCCCTTATAGCAATAGTTGCTACCCTACTCTTGTCATTCCAGATCTATCTTGCCCTAGCCAAATCCACTAAGGCCTACCTGCAAGCGGAAGAATCAATCGAACACGAGTAAGCTTGTTTGATCATGCATGATCTTTAATGTAATTTAGCCGCCACACAATGATAACAATATTCCGAGAATCGTGACGATGAGCATGCTACTCCCGAGTGAACTTTCAATATTACTTGTTGAGCCCTCTGATACTCAAAGAAAAATAATCAGTAACAGTTTGAATCAGGAAGGCATTAATAACATTCAGACTGCCAAAACCTTAGATGAAGCCCTCACTATCATAGACAGACATCATCCGGATCTTGTTGCTAGTGCCATGCACTTTGAAGATGGTACGGCATTAGATCTGCTTAAGCAGCTCAAAGGCAATGACGAATATCAAGATATACAGTTTATGTTGGTCTCCAGCGAATGTCGTCGTGAACATCTAGAGGCTTATCGCCAATCCGGTGTAGTATCGATATTGCCAAAGCCTTTCTCTTCTGAGCACTTAGGTAAAGCGCTTAACGCCACCATAGATCTACTCAGTAATGATGAACTCGATCTCAACCATTTCGATGTCCACAACCTTAGGGTATTGCTTGTTGACGACAGCATGATGGCGAGAAACATCATTAAGCGCACCATAAACAATTTAGGCCTTAGATTAGTCACCGAAGCCAGCGATGGGGCCGAAGCCATTGAACTGATGAAGTCGAACATGTTTGATCTGGTGATCACAGATTACAATATGCCAAGTGTAGACGGACTCGCCCTTACCCAGTTTATTCGTAATGATAGCCAACAATCCCATATCCCTATCTTAATGGTGTCATCTGAAGCGAACGAAACACATCTGAGTAACGTGTCTCATGCCGGAGTCAATGCCCTCTGTGACAAACCCTTCGAACCTCAACTGGTTAAGCAACTTCTTTATCAACTGCTCGATGAATAATACCAATTAACCCGAGAAATGCTCAGTGTGGCAAAACAAGAATGGACCAGATAACTGGTCCACCACTGGGCTAAATGCTCGATGATTCGTCAAACAAGCACATTTTGATGATTATTTACTCGAAAATTGACCTAAAACGCCATTTCAGGGCGCTAAAAGCCTTTAAAAATGGCTAAGCTTATGGCATGTTACGTAGAGTAATTACTAAGTACCTAATGTGGTTAGCTTAATTAAATCTACGGAAAGAAGAGACGATTCAAATGAATAAGACTGAACTTGTTGCAAAAATGGCTGAAAATGCGGACCTGACTAAAGCAGAAGCTGCACGCGCACTAAAATCTTTTGAAGAGACAATCACAGAAGCCCTGAAGGGTGGTGATAAAATCTCTATTATTGGCTTTGGTTCTTTTGAAACTACTAATCGAGCTGCACGTACTGGTCGTAACCCACAGACGGGTAAAGAGATCCAGATCCCAGCTGCAACCGTACCTAAGTTTAAAGCAGGCAAAACACTGAAAGATAGCGTTAATCAGTAAGGTTTTTCTGTCTAAAGAAACCTCCTACAGGGAGGTTTTTTTATACCTGAACTTCCTCCTTGCACGATTAAAGTGCACATCTGCTCTAAAATCATACAAACCAGTCCGGCAATCAGCCAAAGTCTAGATCAATCCCTTTAAATTCAAACAATTAAGTTTTGGCATAATACTCGCTTTCCTTTGAGCACATCCACTGCTTAAAAATATATACCAATTCAACTGCAGGGATAAGCACGCTAACCATCAAAGGGAATGAACATGAAACAAGCAATAATATCTGGCTCTATTTTAGCTTCAGCCATCCTGCTCAGCTTCTCAGCAAGTGCTGCCGTTTCGGGAAATGTCGGCGCGACCTCAAACTACCTATGGCGAGGTGTGACTCAGACTCAAGATGCTGTCGCTGTCCAGGGAGGGGTTGATTACGAGCATGATAGCGGACTCTATCTTGGCACTTGGGCATCTAATGTCGATTTCGATGATGGCACCAGTTACGAACTCGATTTTTATGCTGGCTATGCAGGATCAATCGGTGAAGACTTTGGCTATGATGTCGGTTATCTCTATTACGCCTATCCAGACAGTGACTCCAATGTCGATTTTGGGGAGCTCAGCGCTGGTATTAGCTGGAAATGGTTCAGCCTTAGCTACTCATATGTCGTCAACGCAGGCAGCGATGTGGCCAGCGAGCCTTTAGACAATACAGATATGGGATATATAGATGCCGGAGTCAGTTTTCCACTGTCTGAGACTCTATCCATATCGGCACACTATGGCTACTCCAGCGGAGATATTGTCACCGCTTGGTTCGACACCAGCAATTATACCGATTATTCGGTCTCACTCAATAAAGAGACAGATTTTGGCTCCATCTCTTTCAGCTTGAGCGATACCGACCTAAAGGATGATGATCCAAAAATTGTCTTAGGTTACAGCTACAGTTTCGACCTTTAATAAAATCACTATCCTGATGCTAGTTTACGTTAGAGTTTGCTAACTTTGTGATCCAGAATCGGCTAGGTTATCGTTTTTTTGGCGATGACCTAGTTCACGGAACACATTAAATCATTGGTTAAAATACAATTAAATAAAACCCACCCTAAGTTATCCCCACTAACCATTAATTTTTTATTATCTACAAATAATGTTAAATGGATCTCACTTTCCCTCCAAATAGCCTGATATCTTTCTTATCAGCGCTTACTAATATGAAGCCGGATACTTCCAACTCAACAGAGTTAACATCCTAAGCTAAAGCGCTTTTTCTACTAAGTTCCTGACACTTTGTCAGTCTCATTTTTCTCTGGCACACAGATCCACCAGCCATAGAATTTTTAAAATATAGGAGTTCGTTATGGCTCAGATTATTGAACTTGTGCCCAACGATAGAGAGATAGAAGCCTTCACCTCACCAAGAAACCCTAAAGCGGCAGATGAATTGCAACACCGACGAGAAGTGAAAAAACGTTTAGAAGAGTTACTCGCCGAAGCAGAACTTAAACGCGCCATGGGTGGAGACTTTTACTAATATCTTAGATTAGAGGAATACTCGAATGAGACCATTTGAGTATTCCTAATCATAAGTACTCCCTAGCCCCTTCTTTTTACAACTTATTTAACAAAGCGATTGATCTCTTTTTCTGTGCATTCCATTATGACTAGATGAGGCTAAGCTCTAATCAAGGAATAGAACAGATGAAGCAAATCCTGTTAATCACTATGCTCGTATTATTAACCGCCTGTCAGGGAGACATGCCAAATCAGGCATTAGGCACCTTAGAGCGAGATCGCGTATTGCTTCGAGCCACGGCGAGTGAAATTATTACCTCATTGCCCCAGACCGAGGGCAGCCTGGTACAAAAAGGTGATCTACTGGTTCAATTTGATACCCGAAAGCAAGAATCAAGAGTCGCCATCGCCAAAGCCGAGGTCAATAAGGCTCAGGCTTATCTGTTACGATTAACCAACGGCGAACGACCCGAAGATATCGCCACCGCTCAGGCCAATGTCGCCCGTACTAAGGCTGCATTATTAGAAGCCGAACAGAACTTAAAACGCACATCCAGCCTGTTGAAGCAAAACCTAACCAGTCAGGCGACCCAAGACAAGGCGAAGGCCGGCAGAGATCAGGCGCGTGCCGAATTAACCGCAGCACAGGAAAACCTCAGTAAGCTTATCGCCGGCGTCCGGGAAGAGGATATCAATCAGGCCAAGGCTGCGTTAGATGCTAATATTGCCAATCTCTCGCTGGAGCAGCAGACATTAGATGACTTAAGCGTGGTCGCTACCCGTAGCGGACGGCTCGACAGCTTACCCTTTAACCTTGGCGAGCGCGTGCCACCAAATGCCGTCATAGTCGCGATTCAAGCCGACAATGCTCCCTATGCGCGCGTCTACATACCTGAAACCTATATGGCCAAGCTCACCATAGGTCAGAAACTTAACGTACGGGTAGACGGCATAGACAAGGCCTTCATCGGCACTCTACGCCGTTTGAATAAGGAACCCGCATTTACCCCTTACTATGCACTCAATCAAAAAGACAGGGCCCGCCTGGTCTACCTCGCCGAGATAGATCTGGGTCCAGAGGCCGATAATTTGCCTACAGGTATCCCCTCTCAGGTGGACCTGCCATGAACAGCTGTGACACACACGACCATGAACTCGCCATCGATGCCCGAGGCCTGACCAAAATGTTCGGCAAGCTCGCCGCGGTATCAAATCTCAACCTTCGCGTCCCCAAAGGCCAGATCTATGGTTTTCTGGGGCCTAATGGCTGCGGCAAGTCCACCAGCATACGTATGTTAACTGGGCTACTGACCCCTACCGCTGGTGAGATAAGTGTGCTGGGTATGTCTATCCCCAAACAGAGTGAAGCACTCAGGCTACGTATAGGTTATATGACACAGAAGTTCTCCCTGTATGACGATCTCACGGTCAAAGAGAACCTGGAGTTTATTGCGCAGATCTACTGCTTATCCCCCAACGAGAGCAAACGTAAAATAGAACAGCTCATCAGCACCTATCAGCTAACAAAACTGGCTAAGCAGTTTGCCGGCACCTTAAGTGGCGGTCAGAAACAGCGCCTATCTCTTGCCTGCGCTTGCCTCAATGACCCTGAACTCCTGTTCCTTGATGAGCCAACATCGGCCGTAGATCCACAGAGTCGACGTAATTTTTGGGAGCAACTGTTCGATCTTTCCGAAGCGGGAACCAGTATCTTAGTGACCACTCACTATATGGATGAAGCCGAGCGTTGCCATGGCCTGGCGATTATGGATCAGGGCGTTATACTCGCCGACGACAGCCCAAAAGCTTTGATGGAGAATATGGGGGCGAATGTGCTCGAACTCACTCACCCTAACCTGAGACAAGTAAAAGATGAGTTACTCGAATTTAGCGAGGTAAGATCGGCAGCCCAAATAGGGGCACGCTTGCGAGTGCTGGTAGATGACAAGGTTAACCAACCCGATATCTGGCTAAAACGGGCTCTGCCCACACTGGAACAATCTGAAATACACTTAACCCCCCTAATCTCGAAGATGTCTTTGTGACTGTCACTGAGCAATCATCCGCCTTGGAGGTCAGTTAATATGTCCATGATTAACAGCTTTCGCAGAACCATGGCGATAACCACAAAAGAGATAAGGCAGCTTAAGAGAGATCGCATTACTTTTGCCATGGTGGTGATGATCCCTCTGATCCAACTGCTGCTGTTTGGTTATGCCATCAACACAGACGTAAGAGACGTGCCCGTTGCCATCGTCGATCAAAGTGACTCCGCCGCGGGTCGCTGGATAGTCGAGGCAATTAAAGTAACCCAGGTCGTATCTGTGGAGGCCTATTACAAAACCAGCGGTGAAGCCGAAGCCGCTATTACCCGCGGCGAGATCAGAGCCGCCCTCATCCTGCCACCAAATTTAACCGAGAAGCTGGCCAACAAGGAGACCTTAGGTCAATGGTTAGTGGATGGCTCGGACACCATGATAGCCGGCGCAATTATGCAACTGCGCAACATGCCTCTGGATCAGATAACCAACCTAGTCTCAAAACAGGCACCGACATTTGAAGTCGCACTTTTTTATAATCCTGAGCAAAGATCCGCGGTCAATATTATTCCCGGGCTTATCGCGGTGATCTTAACCATGACCATGATCTTGTTTACTTCGGCCGCCATAGTCCGTGAACGTGAGAAAGGTAATTTGGAGCTGTTGATCACCACCCCAATCAAGCCTCTGGAATTGATGTTAGGTAAAATATTACCCTATATATTCGTCGGTCTGATCCAGATGACCATCATTCTTGGCCTGGGCCACCTCATCTTCGATGTGCCGATCAATGGTGATATCGCTCAGTTGCTGTTAGGCACCTTATTGTTTATCGCCGCGAGTCTCACTCTGGGACTGATCATCTCAACCATAGCCAAGACTCAGCTTCAGGCTATGCAGATGACCATATTTATTATCTTGCCCACCATATTGCTGTCAGGCTTCATGTTCCCCTTCGAGGCTATGCCCAAACCTGCTCAGTGGCTTGCCGAAATTCTTCCTGCAACTCACTTCATGCGCATCATTCGCGCGGTGGTGCTCCGAGGCGGAGAGATAAGCGACATGAGTTTCGATGCCCTCTGGCTGGTCGGCTTTACCATCATAGGTATTATCATAGCCTCACTAAGATTCAATAAGCGCCTGGATTGATACCTATCGGTATAAACAGGATCTGGAAATCACAGACATAAAAAAGCGCCTCTCGGCGCTTTTTGTTTTCGATTATGTAGCTATTGATAGATTAAGCTTTAGCAGCCGCCTCTTCTTCGCGCTTCTTAAGAAAATATTCCCGAGTCAGTTTAAACACTACCGGACTGAGTAATGCCAGAGCGATAAGGTTTGGAATCGCCATCATGGCATTGAGCGTATCCGCCAGTAACCAGATGAAATCCAGTGAGCTAACCGCACCTAATGGCACCACCAGAATCCATAGAATTCTGAAAGGCTTCACCGCCTTCACGCCAAATAGATACTGCACACACTTCTCGCTATACACACTCCAACCTAAGATGGTGGTGAAGGCGAACACAGATAGGGCTATTGCCACAATATAGTTACCCATAGGCAGCGCCGTTGAGAATGCCAAAGACGTCATCGCCGCGCCATTCTCACCCGATGTCCAGGCACCCGATACTATGATTGCCAGGCCTGTGATAGAACAGACGATTAAGGTATCGATAAAAGTACCCAACATGGCAACCAGGCCTTGAGCGACCGGGTTATTAGTCTGAGCCGAAGCGTGAGCAATCGGTGCACTACCTAGGCCCGCTTCATTAGAGAAGATGCCTCGTGCCACACCGAAACGAATCGCTGCCCATACCGCTGCACCGGCGAAGCCACCTTGAGCCGCAACCGGATTAAATGCACTGTGAATAATCAAGGCAATGGCATCCGGAATCTCGGCTGCATTAACGGCTAATACGGCAAGACCTGCAGCGATATAGAACAGGGTCATGAGTGGTACCAGCTTACCCGCCACATCGGCGATACGCTTAATACCGCCCATCAGCACAGCGCCTACCAGCACCATAAGTACTAGACCAGTTACCCAAGTCGGCACGCCAAAATTACTGCTTAAAGCGTCGGCTACCGAGTTTGACTGTACTGTATTACCGATACCGAAACCGGCAAAAGAACCGAACAGGGCAAATGCGGTACCTAACCAGGCCCACTTGCTGCTGAGTCCATTTTTGATGTAGTACATAGGGCCACCGATGTGGTTGCCATTTGCATCTATTTCACGATACTTTACCGCGAGTACTGCCTCGGCAAACTTAGTCGCCATACCCACCAGCGCCGTACACCACATCCAGAATAACGCGCCCGGACCACCAATAAAGATAGCTGTAGCAACACCGGCAATATTACCTGTACCGATTGTTGCTGAAAGCGAAGTCATTAACGCATTGAAAGGGCTTATCTCCCCTTCCATCGACTTATCTTTATCAGGGATCCGACCAGACCAGAGCAGTTTAAAGCCTGTTCCCAATTTTAAAATTGGCATCAGTTTCAAACCTACGGAGAGAAACAGACCAACACCTAAGATCATGACCAGCATGGGGACACCCCATACAAAGCCATTGATCATACTGACAAATTCAGTTATTCCTTCCATTTAAACCTCTTCAATTCTTGCTGATTATTTTTATGTTTTTTGCGTTTAGCTCTATGGCTAATATTTTTGATTGCGCCCCAGAGTACAACGAATAGTTAAGGTTTGGAAAGGGTGGAGGAGGAAACTAATGGTGAATAGTTTTACACATAGAATACGGTAACTTGTCGGATAACAAGTTTGATTCAAATATCTTTTTTGGGTTCATTGGGCGGGGTTGTGAGTTTTCAAATAAAAAGTTTACAAATATCTAGGTTATTTTATCTAACAGTTATGATAGCGGCCAATGAATTTAACAACCAAACTTCATTTTTATTTATCACCTGCCGTGGGTACCGTGCATGAATGCACCAATGTCGTGAAGGCCGGTCAATGATGCTCCTTTCATCATAATGGCATTCTCCATATCCATATGGGTCAGATGTCTAGGAGCGACCTTAAGTGCAAACAATTGTGGGCGTCTCAGTTCTTCATCACATTACACAACAACATGTACTTCTCTTGCACCTGCACCTAAAGCTATTTCCCTAAGTACGCGATCTTCGACTTCAGATAAACCACCCTCAAGATATTCATGTGGTAGTAAAAGGTTCTTTGGATATGAAAGTCATAGTACGTTCATTGGTAGACAGCACCATTTTATTTGAATATACATCTACTTTGATTTCCATATTCCCTCTACCTGAAAAAGTAACGCACTAATAACGGGCAAAAAATTGTTGGCTAATATGTTGAAGAACGAAAATAGCCTGCATTAACAATGGAAGACCTGATTTATCGCCTCATTTACAAAGTATATCAGATTTTAATTCGGCAAATAAATACACCAAACAAAGGCTATTAAGTGGCATCACAGGGTTAGTCCAAATCATACGAGTATGACGTCCCCGCTCACCAAATACCTCAAGCATAAGATCCGATGAGCCATCCAGAGCCTTAGGATGGTCAAAGCAGTTTTCACCTACATTCAACACGCCTTCTAATCTATAGATCTGCTTTATTTGTGAAAGGTCACCACAAGCCTGCTTAAGTTGTGCAATTGCATTCAACGCTGCCAGTCGACAGGCTTGATAGCCTTGCTCTAGTGAAAACTCCCGCCCTAATTGGCCTTGATATTGTAGCTCTCCATTTAAATATGGAAACTGACCCGATGTCATAAGTGTATTGCCTACAATACAATAAGGCTCATAATTCCCCAGAGCCGAAGCAACATCGGGTAGAGTTAGTCCTAATCGCTTTATTCTCATTTCAGCTGAATCATCTACCAAGATGTTTACTCCTTAAGACTCAGTCATCTAGGCTTTATCGATTTGCATCAGAGGTTCTAGCCATTGAGCAAGGTGGGTTGGATTATCTGTCAACCACTTAGCAGCAGCCTCATCCTCCGTTAGCCCAAGTCGATTGACGCCATAATCGAGCTCAGCAACAATCTCATTTGAGAGATGAATATTATCCAGTACAGCAATCTGTTGCGACGTAAAGTGTGCATTGAGGCTATCTTCTCTAGCAAGCAATACCGCTCTATCTTTACCGCCAAGCAGATATTTAGGATCCCCTAACTCTCGGATTTTATATTGGTGATGCAAAAATTGTGGGTGCCATAACGGCACTATGACCCAATCTTTCACCGCTACAGCCGCTTCAAAGGCAGCGACACAATCCGCCTGAGTACCTGTCCTAAATTGATAACCTGATGCACTAAGCTCGTAATCCAGCATGATTTTCTTAGAGAAGCGAGTGATCCCAGCCCCCTCTCCTATCCCCTGAATAAAGGGACGCATTTTGGCAATAACGTCTGGCTTAAGCAGATCTCCTATCTCCTCCACATCAGAGACAGGAACATAATCCGGTACACCCCAAAGCGCATAGGGTTGATAATGCAAACCCAGCTCACGAGTCGGAATAGTCTCTTCGACAGAAGTTTGATAAAGACCATGGCTATGTGGCAACCAAGCGGAACTGACAAAATCAACATTGCCATCTTTTAGCCGATTAAAATTAGCTTCATGTAGATCATAACTACGAATAACCTGCTTCCCCATGACGCTCATCACCTGCGCGACAACCGCAGCCGTTACACGATGAAAACTCAAATTAGTCACGCCCAATTTAACTGAGGACAAACCACTCCCTGCCAGCACTTTAGTTGATGAAAAGCTCATTAATCCTGCCGCTCCTAAAGACATTAAAATTTTCCGGCGTAGCTCACTATAATTATCCATTTATTCCTTCTACTTACTCGTTAATAAATAGTAAATTTTTCATTGGGGTACCAACAAACTTATTGTCAATATCGTGCGTAAAAATCATCTCTACAGTGATCCCATTAGGATCTTCAACAAATAACTGATGCTCACCAATCTCAGGCACCACTCTCTCTCGAAATGATATTGCCAGTGACGCTAGCCGCTGTTGCATTTCCGCTAGACGATGGCCACGAAAGGCAAGGTGGTCTATCATTCCTGAGCCAGAAGCCGTATCTCGCTTTCCCAAATAAGCCTGTAATTCAGCATCATCAGGATTAACTTCAACCAAATGCAACAAGGGCTTATTCGAGGCGTACAACCAATGCCCTACAAACCTAAACTCAGGTCGCTCCCCTTCAATTAAACCAATAATGTTTTGATAAAAATCTAATGTTTGCGATAGATGAACCGTCCTGATCGTAAAATGATCTAAGCCAGTAATATTCATAATTTAACTCCTTATTTCAGGGCTCTGATTCTTTATGGTGTTAATTGAATTTAGATTGAACTAATTACCTTGAGCTTCTTTTTCTAGGGGCTTGAATCGAAAAATATAGCAATAGACTTCATGCACAAACCTAGAAATTATCGTTTACGTGCAACCTATCTTAATGAATTTATTTATTTTTATAAGTCAGATAATAGTGGCATCAGTTTCAAAAAAATATTGATAATAAAGGACTGATGTAAGACAGTTTACTAAAACCACTTGGCATGACTAAATATAAGGAAAAGTTCAATACCAACAAGATTGCCACTCATTGTTAATCAATAACCTACCCAGTATTTTACTGGTTATCACTACTAAACTTTAGAGCTAAAATCGAGCTGTACATGGTCCAATTTATTGACCTGGTTTATCTTATGAGGGGATACTACGGGGAGCCGCGTTCATAAAGACATTTAAAGACTGAATGAGTGCCTGCTTGTCTTCAGTTATCTTTTGCGGATGGTATACAGCACAAATATTGGCAGGAATGTGCTGCTTAAGCTCAACAAAACGAATATGCTTCCAGCTCTGTCGACTAAAACTATTAGGGACTATAGATATACCTTCATGATTTTCAATCACATTCATCAAGGTCATCGGCTCGACAACTTCCTGAATAATATGCGGAATAAAACCTTCTTTTATGCAGTGTTCTACCACTAATAGAGCCGAAGCTGAGTTTTTCTGGCTCATCATGACAAACTGTTCATTAGCAAGGTCTGATAAACAAAGTTGCTTTCGCCTACAGAGTCTATGTTTGTCTGGCAGTGCAATCGACATCGACTCACAATAGAGATCACAGGACTCTAACGGCGTGATATTAAGAGTGTCAGCATAACGTACAAAACCAATGTCAATTTCATTGTTAAACAAAGCCACTTTTTGCCGCTGTGGCGACAGCTCAATAAACTCAAACTGAATCTTAGGGTATTGTTTCTTTAATTGCTGACAAGCATATCCAAAACCAGCCCAAAAAATCGAACTGACAATCCCAAAACGCAAGTGACCTTGAGTTTCTCGTTCAAATTGGGTCACTTTATTAACTGAGCGTTCGATAACTTCAAAAATGGACTGACACTCTTGGCGTAGTAGAACTCCAGCTGCGGTCAATTGAATACTCCGTTGTTCACGGTTAAATAATTCAACACTTAAAATAGCTTCAAGTTCTCGCATCTGAGCGCTCAGTGGCGACTTTGAAATATGCAGACGCTCAGCGGCTTGAGTTAAGTTTTGACTATGGCTCGCCACATAAAAGTACCTAAGCATTTTCATGCTTAAGCGTTCAGCCCAATAGAGGCTTTTAAGATCGAGTAGCATATCAAGATGGTCTTTTTTCAAAAATATATCACCCATTAAATTGCGATAACTGGCACTTCATTGAGTCAAATTTCATCAAAAACACATTCTATCAATGTATTAAATAACGGTATTAATTCTTTGAATTACAGTATTTGAGAATGTGCTGAAAAACAGCACATTAAGGCCGATTTAAGTGATTTTAATTAGCATCGCTTAAGAATATCGTGAGTATAGTAAAAATCCACTTAGGAATAAATTATGTCTAGCTACGATCCGGTCTCAAATACTGTCGCCACGATTAACAAATACAAGCCAGGTTTTAAGCCACAAATAGCCATGATCTTAGGTTCCGGTTTAGGTGTGCTCGCAGACAAACTCGAAGATAAAGTAAGTATTAGCTACCAAGAACTAGCTGGTTTCCCAGTAAGCACTGTCGAAGGTCACAGTGGTGAGCTGGTTTTAGGTTATTTAAATGGTGTGCCTATAGTCTGCATGAAAGGTCGGGGCCATTTCTATGAACATGAAACCATGAAAGTCATGACCACACCAGTGCGGACATTCAAGACTCTAGGTTGTGACCTATTATTGGTCACCAATGCTGCAGGTTCGCTGCGCCCGGAGCGTATTGATGTTGGCTCTTTGGTTGTATTCTCCGATCATATTAATACTATGCCTAGCACCCCTATGACTGGCGAAAATGATGACAAATATGGACCACGCTTCTTCAGTCTAGCCAACGCTTATGACAAAGATCTCCGCCAACAAGCGCTTAGCATAGCTAAAGCGCAAGATATTGTGTTAAACGAAGGTATATTTGTTTCTTACTCAGGACCTTGTTTTGAAACTGCAGCAGAGATCCGCATGATGCAAATTATTGGTGGCGATGTTGTGGGTATGTCTGTTGTACCTGAAGTGATCTCTGCCGCACATTGTAGCTTACCTGTGCTTGCGATTTGCGCCATTACCAATATGGCTGAGGGCCTAGGTGATGTAAAACTGTCACACGAGCAAACCCTCAAGAGTGCAAAGTTAGCCGAAAATGACTTCCTTAAATTAATTCAGTCATTTGTCGAAAGCACGAAAAAATAATAAAAGGGTCAGTGTGCACCAAGTTAAATCGAAGAAACACACTGCTTACTCTTTGCTTGTAATAACAAGTGTAGATGCGGCTGCGAGCTTCCAAAACATGGACGTTTTGGCAGAGCCCACAGCGATATGCTTGTGGCGACTCGTAGAACCTTCTCAAAATAAAGAGTGCACATCCCGCGCTGGGAAGCGATAAATCACCATGAAGGTCCGCCTTGCAATAACCAACCAAATGCAAACTCAGCCGACGCTAAATAAAAAATGTAACCTAGCCTTCATTCCAAGGCGCTAATCTTTTGGTAGATAGATACTAATAACAGCCGTCAGCCCCAGCATAACGGATGAGATCCACAAACAAGCTTCTAACCCTGCTACCTGATACACATAACCAGAAAGCACTGTGCCGATTAAGCGTCCCATGGCGTTGGCCATGTAGTAGAAGCCTACATCCAGAGAGACACCATCGTCACTGGCATAGTTGACGATCAAAAAACTATGTAGTGAAGAGTTAACCGCGAATACTGCACCGAAGAGCATCAATCCAGCTAACAAGCTCAACTGAGGGCTGATATTAAAGGTCAAGGCTAATGCAATCAGCCCGGGGATAGCCGTGAGTGCACAAACCCATAACAGGGCTTCCCTTCCTCCTGGCGCAGAGCCATCGGATTTAGAGGTCAACCTTGGAGCTTGAGTCTGCACGAAACCATAAGCGATCACCCAAAGCGCCAGGAATCCTCCCACATAATAGTGATCCCAGCCAAACTGGCTGCCGAGATAGAGGGGCAATGCCACCACAAACCAGACATCACGGGCAGCAAACAGGAACATGCGCGCCGCCGATAGAATATTGATGCTGCGGCTCTTAGAAAATATCTCGCTGAACTTGGGCTTGTTCTTGGCCTTGCCCAGATCTCGCTTGAGAGTAAACAGACTCAAAACCCAGACTAAGGTTAGCGCGATTGCCATGATAGCGATGGCAACAGTGAAGCCAAACAGGCTCAAAAGGACTCCACCGAGAAAGAATCCCGCTCCCTTGAGGGCGTTTTTAGAACCGGTAAGCTTGGCAATCCAGCTATAGAGTTTCTGTTGCTTAGCAACATCTCCAGCCTTCGTCTGGCCATCAACCTGCTCAGTAACCAGCAGCATCTTGATTGAGCTCTTGGCACTCATCTTATTTAGATCTTTGGCTATGCCGGAAATACCCTGCGCCATCATAACCCAAACTAAGGTGAGCATGGAGCTTGGCACCAGCAACATGACAAGCGCCGCGACCTGTAAACCAAGACCAATATTCATGGTCTTATTAAGCCCTATCCGCGCCCCCAGGTAACCACCAACTAAGTTAGTAATCACTCCGAAGATCTCATAGAAGAGAAACAGCATGGCGATAGCGAGAGGGCTATAACCTAGCTGATGAAAATGCAGCACTACCAGCATGCGCAGGGCACCATCGGTCAAGGTAAATGCCCAATAGTTGCCTGTGACGAGCAGATATTGTTTAACCTGCTCAGGCAGGGCTTTGATACTGGATAACATAAGTTCCTTAGTTTCGAGTTTCTAGGATCTAGGATCTAGATTCTAGGAACTAGTTACTCGCTTCCTTCTTAACCTTTATCTTGAAGACCAATCATTCGCGCAAGTTCTGCTGTGCGATTCGCATATCCCCACTCATTGTCATACCAGACATACAGTTTCACCTGAGTGCCATTAACGACCATGGTCGATGGTGCATCTATAATGCAAGAGCGTGGATCTGTCTTGTAATCTACCGAAACCAGAGGACGTTCTTCGAAGCCTAAGATATCTTTGAGCTCTCCCGCCGCAGCCTCTTTCAAGAGGGCGTTGACTTCATTCTCTGTAGTGCCGCGCTCAAGTTCGAATACACAGTCGGTCAGCGAAGCATTGGCCAAGGGGACGCGCACCGCATGGCCGTTAAGCTTACCTATAAGCTCAGGGAAGATATGGGTGATCGCGGTAGCCGAACCTGTCGTGGTCGGGATAAGACTCAAACCACAGGCTCTAGCACGGCGCAGATCTTTATGGGGCGCATCGAGTATGGTCTGGGTGTTAGTAATATCGTGTATCGTGGTCATGGAGCCATGCTTGATACCGATCTTCTCGTGTAGAACTTTCACCACAGGCGCTAAACAGTTGGTGGTACAGGAAGCCGCTGTGACTATAGGGTGGAGGTCCTTGTCATATAGATGATGATTGACTCCCATCACCACATTAAGTACACCTTCCTCTTTCACTGGCGCCGTCACCACAACGCGCTTCACACCTTGATCCAGGTAAGCCTGCAGCTTAGCCTTAGTCTTCATCACGCCAGACGCCTCGATAACGAGATCACAATCTGACCAGTCTGTATCCGCAATAGCTGTATTGCGACTCGTAGAAATGCGCTTATCACCGATCACTATGTAATGGGAATCGCAAGTTTCATCTGCTGTCGCTTCATATTGCCAGCGTCCATGGACCGAATCGAACGTTAACAAGTGAGCCAAAGTATGAGCATCGCCAGCGGGATCGTTGATATGCACAAATTCGACATCATCCCAATCCCAGGCGGCTCTTAATGCTAAGCGGCCCATACGGCCAAACCCATTGATACCTATCTTAATACTCATGACTCAGTTCCTTGATTGCTTCTATTCCAATTCAGCTATTACGATTCAGCTATTGCTAACTCCAGAATCTAGCTCTTAAGCCAACTTCCAAGACCTAGGTTCTAAATCCTAGGTCCTGTTGTGCATAATTATGTTTCTACTGCTTGAGTGCCTGTATCGGCTTCAAATTTACTTCGTCGACTATTCACGAAAGCCACCAGAGTGAGCATAACCGGGACCTCGACCAGGACACCAACAACCGTAGCCAGAGCCGCTCCTGAGTGCAGACCAAATAGCGAGATAGCCACGGCGACGGCTAACTCGAAGAAGTTAGAGGTCGCTATCATGCAGGCTGGAGCCGCTATCTTATGGGACAGCTTCATCTTCTTAGCGATATAGTAAGTAATGAAGAAGATGCCATAGGTCTGGATCATCAGAGGGATGGCAATGAGTAAGATGTTCTGTGGCTCATCGATAATCGTCTGGGCCTGGAAGCCAAATAGCAACACTACAGTACCGAGCAGACCAAGCATTGACCAAGGCTTTAGCTTGCCAACAAACCTATTTAAAGACTCGGCATCGCCGTCTGCTTCTAGCTTTTTACGGGTTAACGCACCGGCAACCAGAGGTAAAACCACGTAGAGAAATACCGAAGAGAGCAAGGTTTCCCAAGGTACCTGGATATCATTCACACCCAGCAGTAATGCACAGATAGGGGCGAAAGCCACCACCATGATGAGGTCGTTTACCGACACCTGAACTAAGGTATAGTTTGGATCGCCCTTGGTAAGCTGACTCCAGACAAACACCATGGCCGTACAGGGAGCCACGCCGAGTAGAATCATGCCAGCGATGTATTCGGTCGCGCTCTGAGGGTCGACCCAATCGACAAACAGCACCTTGAAAAATAACCAGGCCAAGAGTGCCATTGTAAAGGGCTTAACCAGCCAGTTGATGACGACTGTCAGAATTAGCCCCTGTGGGCTCTTTTTAACATCTTTAATCGATGAAAAGTCGATCTGCACCATCATGGGGTAAATCATCACCCAGATGAGTACGGCGATAACTAAATTTACATGGGCATATTCCAGCGATGCCACCAAGGCAAACATATCTGGCAGTAGATTGCCCAAAACCAAACCAGCAAGGATAGCTAACCCCACCCAAACACTGAGATAACGTTCAAATATTCCCATTTTTATTTCCTCAATTTATACCTGTTTAATTACAACAAGCACGTACACGTTCCGGACGTTCGCCCATTTGATGTAACCTAGTGATATTGCCAGAAATAAGTGCCTTATTGTTTGCACTGATCTCTGCAAGCGTCTTATTGATCCAATCTGGTAACTCAGGATTTACTCTATAAAACACCCACTGTCCCTGGCGTTTATCCAGCAGCAGACCAGCCTTTCTCATTTGAGCCAAGTGCCTTGAAACCTTAGGCTGACTCTCGTCTAGTGCCTGCATTAACTCACAGACACACAACTCCTTCTCTTCAATGATCAACAGCAAACTGAGTAGTCTGGTTTCATCGGATAACAGTTTGAAAAACTCTAAAGTGGTCATTTTTACTCCATACAAGCCTGTCTTCGACATATAGCCTCAGGTTCACAATACCTGGGACACTCAGAAGAAATAAGATATATGCCAAAACGAATATATGATAAATAGTATATCTGTTTATCCATATATGCAATGGATAAGTTATTCTAAAAAAGTGAGGGGGCTGATAATTTTGGAATAAAAAAACTAACTTATTAGTTTGACTTGATTTATATGCTTATACTCAGAGTTCAGACTTTATGAGGGGATTCGACGAAGACCATGTGAGTATTCTAAAGAGTTCACACTTGCATCGGGCCATAGCCGAGTTTTGGAGAGAAGCAGAAGAAAAGGAAAGCGTTCCTAGAACCTAGATTCTAAATTCTAGGTTCTAGGAACGTTCAAAAATCTAATTACCCGCTATTTTCATATCGCTGAGTAACATACCACCAGTACGGATCGAAGATCTTAGATCGCGATCCTTACTCACTGCAACGATATTCTGGTACATATCTTTGAGGTTACCCGCTATGGTGATCTCTTCAACCGGATAGAGGATCACGCCGTTTTCGACATAGAAGCCCGCCGCGCCGCGAGAATAATCTCCAGTCACAGCATTGACACCTTGACCCATGACCTCGGTCACGATAAGACCCGTGCCCATCTCTTTCACTAACTCATCGAAGGTTTGTCCTGTATGAGAGAGTGTCCAGTTGTATATACCACCCGCATGTCCGGTATTCTTCAGGCCCAGTTTTCGTGCCGAATAACTGGTTAACAGATAGGTAGAGAGCACCCCGTCCTGAATAATTGCGCGTTCCTGAGTCGCAACTCCTTCACTGTCATAGCTAGCACTCGCTAAGCCACCCACGATATGCGGCTGCTCTTCGATGCTAAACCAATCAGGGAATATCTTAGTATCGATAGAGTCGAGTAGGAAGCTCGACTTGCGGTAGAGGCTACCGCCGCTGATAGCACCTACTAAATGACCCATGAGTCCGGTGGCGATTTCAGGTGCCAACAATACCGGCAGCTCAGTGGTAGCAATTTTACGTCCACCAAGACGACCTAACGTCTTCTCTGATGCCTTGCGTCCCACCTCTTCCGGTGATAGCAGCTCACTCAATTTTCGAGAGATGGTGTAATCATAATCACGCTGCATATTGCCATCAGTCTCACCGATAACCACGCAGCTTAGACTGTAACGAGAACTGGAATAGCCATTTAAAAATCCGTGGCTGTTACCGTAAACTTTTATACCTGTGTGGGCATTAGCACTGGCACCATCAGAGTTTGTGATCCGGCTATCGACATCCAATGCAGCTTCTTCTGAACGCGCAGCTAACTCAATTAACTCTTCTGGAGTAACTTCCTGAGGATGATACAAGCCTAGATCAGGAAAGTCCTTTGCCATGAGCTCAGCTTCGGCTAGTCCATTGTAAGGATCCGATGAGGTAAACTTTGCAATACCATCGGCAGCCTTGACCGCTTCTTTTATAGCTTCAGGGCTCAAATCTGAGGTCGATGAGCTGCCTTTACAGCCATCACGAAACAAGGTGATACCTAACGCGCCATCTTTATTAAACTCAACCGTTTCAACCTCCTTCATTCGAGTCGATACGGATAATCCTTGTTGTTTACTGATAGCAACTTCTGCACCCGATGTACCGAGTTGCTTGGCATACTCGAGTGCCATAGATACAGCGTCTTTTAATGAATCTAATTCGATGTCAATGCTAGGTGTCGTCACAAATCTGCTCTTTTGTTATCAGGGATCTTGATAGCATAACAAACCCAATACCCAAGTACATTAAATAACTTGCCTCGCTGATAGGCGATTTTCTAATGAAATGTTATTATTACCTTAGTTTAAGAGAGAGATATTTATATATGAAAGTAGTCGGTGATTCAGAACATTTTAAACAGCCCTTCGACCATGATGAAGATTATGTCAGTAGAGCTGAAACCAAACGTGAAATTGCGATATATCAAGAGCTAGGAAAGAAACTCGTTGCGCTGAGCAAAACTCAGATCGACAGATTGGAACTTGATGAACTGTTACATGATAACGTATTCAAAACTAAGACCATAAAAATAAATACTGAGGCTTACCGTCGTCAGCTGCAATTTATTGGCAAGTTAATGCGTTATGTCGACATCGAAGAGCTGCAACTCAACATGAAAAATATGTTGAATCAGAACAGTAACGAGAGTGCTAAGCAAAATGTCGCTGAAAAATTTAAAGATCAACTTCTAAGCGAAGGTGACAGTGCTGTGCAGGCCC
This sequence comes from Shewanella psychropiezotolerans, assembly GCF_007197555.1. Taxonomy (NCBI): domain Bacteria; kingdom Pseudomonadati; phylum Pseudomonadota; class Gammaproteobacteria; order Alteromonadales; family Shewanellaceae; genus Shewanella; species Shewanella psychropiezotolerans. The sequence continues at coordinate 465,580 of NZ_CP041614.1, read as the reverse complement.
TCATCGAAAAATATCCAGACTTAGAAAGACAGAAGCTGCGCCAACTCGTACGCCAGTCTAAAAAAGAACTCACGAAAAAGCCCGATGAGGCATCTAAATCTTCAATAGAGTTAGTTAAATATATACGTAACGAACTTGCTGAATAATCTGGCGTAAAATATCGATAAAAATATATTCGCCCTATAACGTTGAATTTACGACTATTTTAGTTTCACAAGGATGTTGCTGATGCGACTGATAAAATCTGCTCCTGCTGCACTATTCACCCTGCTTGCCTTATTGTTTATCGGAGGTTGTAACGGCTCATCCGATGACAGTGGCGATAATGGCGGAAATACCGGAGAGTTCGCCCTCTCCCTGAGTTATAAAACCGTTGTCGACGGCCAATGTGCCGAGGCAACCAGCGACTTGAGTTTTGCCAGCAATGCCAGTATCTGCGCAGTGGCAAAACTCACTCAAGGTGGCAGTAATAGCAGCGGTGGCTTAATCAGTTTCAGTGCCACGTTAGGCACTTTGACTCCAGCGACTAAATTGACGGATTCCAGTGGTATAGCTCACGTCATACTCAGCAATCCTGATCTAGCCTTAGGCGCGGGAACCTTAACGGCTCAATTCGATACCGGAGCCGCCGAGAACAATATTCTTTCGGCTATCAGGAACTACGAATTTACCAGCAGTACTACGACTCCTGGTGAAGAGACCCCTAAGATCAGTGCCAGCATCATCAATGGTGCCGCGATAGTCACTCAGTTCAAGGTCGATGAGACAGTACAGCTACAGGCACAGTTTTTAGACCCATCGAGTCAAGGCATAGCTAATCAGCTGGTGACCTTTACCGCAGGCAGTGTAAGCTTAACCCCAAGTACTGCACTGACTAATGCTCAAGGTATCGCGCAGGTTAACTATACCCCAAGCACCAGTGACCTAGGGGCAGCAAACCTCAATGTATCTTTAGACTATCAAGAACAAAATTACCAAACTAATAGTTTGTATGAGGTCCTTTCAGCCGATGCTATCGGTGGTGAAGGTATACTTAAATTAGGTCATTTCGATAGTAATGATCAATTTGTAGAAAGTGAATTAACCAGTTCACTGATCCCTGTCGATGGTAAATACATCATCAGTGCAGGCGGAAGTTTTGGTATCACAGCAACTCTTATCAGCCAAGCAGATGACGGCACTATTACCCGGGTGCAGACTCCTTCTTCAATCAGCTTCAGCTCAGATTGTGTACTTGGTAACAACGCCAGCCTGGACACTCCAGTCACCACACTTTCAGGCAGTGCCAGCTCTACCTTCCAGGACACCAGCTGCAGCGGCAACAGTGAGCGAGACGATCAGGTAATTGCCTCTACACTCGTTGGAAATCAAACACTAACTGCCAGCTTTCCTTTCACCCTGGCGCGTCAGACACTCGCTAGCCTTAGCTTCGTCTCGGCAGAACCGACTAACATTCGCATCAAGGGTGCGGGCGGTACAGGTAGCACAGAATCTTCACTGGTCTCATTTAAGGTCACAGGTTCAAATGGACAAGCCAGCGCTCAGCAAACTGTTAGCTTTTCCCTCGATACTCTTGTCGGCGGCTTGAGTTTTTCCAATGGACTCGCCACAGCGGAAAGTATCACTAACTCGGAAGGTGTGGTCAGCGTTCGAGTTCAGGCAGGCACTGTGCCTACGCCAGTACGTGTGGTCGCTTCGGCAACCGATGCAGACACGGGTGAGATTATTACCAGTCAATCGGAGCAATTAACGGTAAACACAGGCCTGCCTCAGCAACTTGGCTTTAGCCTGTCGGCTTCAGTATTTAACCCCGAAGCCGATCAATTCAATGGTGAGAAGTCCACAATTACAGCTTATGCCTCGGATAGCTTCGGTAACCCGGCTCCCGATGACACCACAATCAATTTCACAGCGGAAGGTGGGCAGATAGTCTCTAACTGCTTAACCGTCGATGGTAACTGTAGCGTCGAGTGGACATCGGCTAGCGCTAGAGTACCTAATCATAGGATCACTGTACTGGCCTATGCACTCGGCCATGAAACCTTCTTCGACACTAACGGCAATAATATCTTCGATGATGCTGACGGTGGACCAGTGAATGCTTGTCTGGACTCGAATAATAACTCAATAGCCTGTTCCGGTAATGGCATGGATCGTGAAGCTTACATGCCTAATGGTTTTAGCGATTTAGGTGATGCCTTCCGCGATGACGATGAAACAGGTCAACATAGTGAAGGTGAGAAGTACTTTAATACTGAGAATAGTACTAGTTATGCGGGACCCGATGGCAAGTTTAATGGCCCACAGTGCGAAGGTAGCCTCTGCGGCATAGATCAAGCCAACAAGACCTATATCCGTAAGGCTCTGGTGATGACCATGTCAGGATCTCATGCAGAATTCACCCTCTGGCAAGATGGTAAGCTCATCTCAGATGATTCAGAGAAAGAAACAGATCCTATCGTTTCATTGACCGATATCGCTCCGGGCCAATCATCACAATTTTCTGTACAGCTCTATGACAGCGCCTACCAGATAATGCCAGCCGACTCCCAAGTGGCGGTAACAGCTTCATCCGGAGAGCTTAATTTCGATGCTTTTTCAGTACTTAACATCACCCGAAATGGCGGAACAACGACTGGATTTATAATCACCAATGACATAGATCCAGCCAGTGTCGGAGAAGCGCCGAAGACGAGTAACATCAGTATCGATGTCACTACACCTAAACAGATAAAATCCAGCCACGCTTTTTCTGTCACCCTAACAGGGACATAGACATATTTTCTCATGAGAGAGAATTTGATACTTAAAAGCCCATTTAGATGACTTCTACATGGGCTTTCTTATACTTCCACCCAAAAATTATAAGGCCAAATGCAAGGATCTTAAGATCGCCAGTAGCTGCTACGTAGGCTCAGTACAGGGAGAAAAGGCGAATTTGGTATTACAACAGCCTGGCATTTAGCAGAAACCAGCTAGTCTCATTACCTACTGATTCTAGCCTTCGCATGACGCATACCAAGCCAGCATAAAGAACACAGCGAACAAGCCCCATAACTGCAGCCATTTCGGCATAACACTGGACCTGTAGGCATCGACCATCTGATTAAGAACTAACTCGTCTCATCAACTGCCGATTTGAGTCTTCGCGTGACGCCATACAGAGCCAGCACAAAAAACACAGCGAACAAGCCCCATAACTGCAGCCATTTAGGCATGACACTGGACCTGAGGCATCGACCATCTGATTAAGAACTAACTCGTCTCATCAACTGCCGATTTGAGTCTTCGCGTGACGCCATACAGAGCCAGCACAAAAAATACAGCGAACAAGCCCCATAACTGCAGCCATTTAGGCATGACACTGGACCAAGACGCCCCCATCTGATTAAGCTCTAACATCCCCATGATAGCGGGGACGGCAGGGATCACCTGAGACAGCCAAATCAGAGGCTCTGGGATAAGCGCCAATGGCCAGACAAAGCCGGAGACGAACATGATGGGCATAGAGACTAACAACAAGACTTGAGTCGGTAGGTCCCGGCGGACAAACAAGCTACTCAAGGCAATACCGGCAGCGCTGGTTGCCAATAAAAAGGGTAACATCCACAGGGCCACCAGACTAAGGCTTGCCTGCACGCTGACCTGATACCAGTAAAAACAGAAACCGACATAAAAGCTGCTGAAAAATAGGTAAATCAACATGAATGCCGAGATGCGACCACAGACGAGTTGCAGAGGTGAAACATCTCGCCAATAACCCTTTCTCCGCCATTGGCCGGCACCTAAGATCCCGGTTCCTATCAGTAAAGTCTGATGCAAGATCAACAAGAAGAGTCCAGGCACCACATAGGGAGTGTATCCCAGGCTAGGGTTAAACGCAGGCACACTGTTGATCTTCACCGAGTTTAGGCTTAAATTCGCTTGTTTAGGCGCCTCACCTTTAGCCAGCATGCCGAGCAGTTGTACTTGTTTACCCGCATCCATGCCAGCCGTAACTAGGCCCTCAGCAACCGCGGAATAGATAAGGAAGTAGCTAGCATCACCGCCATAGCTTAAGGTTACCCCCTTGCCCAATAACAGATCTCGCCTGAAGCCTTCGGGAATGACCAGCAGGCCATGAGCGCGGCCGGATTCTATCCAGCTCTGAGCTTGACTGATACTGGTCACCTGGCCGATGACACTGACTTTCGCACTGGCATCCGCATGACGGATCAGACGGCGGCTCAATGAAGAGCGATCCAGATCAACCACAACCAGCTGTTGTTCAGTCGGTACCTGATGAAGATAAGGTAAGGGGTATAAAACAGAATAAAACAGCACACCACCAAATAGGGTCACTGCGATGGCCTTATCTGCCACTATTGCCTTTAGCTCGGCTGATACTAGTTGCCAAAAACTCATCATCTTATTACTCATCACAGATCCGCCCCTGTCTTTTAGACGCCAGATCCGGGTCTATCATCTGCTGACTGGGCTCGGACTTCGAGGCCTTTTCAATGCGGCGTGATAGCAAAAAAAGTACTGGTATGATGCAGAGGAAGCCCCAATAGCTAGTAAGCTGTATAGCTATGGTCTCCCAACCCACTCCATAACTGACGATGCTGACATGTGAGTCCACATAGTGACTGGACGGCATAATTAAACGCCACCACTGGGCGAGTATAGGCATCTCATGGACCGGAAACGTGATCCCCATAAACGCAAATGCTGGCGCGAATAATGCGGTACCGAAACTCACCATGCGGGCACTGTCTCGCATGATGAAAAAGACCAGCAATACCAGCAGCCAGACCGCCAATAACATCGCCAGTTGCGCCAAGACTAATAGGGCTAAGCTACCCGCTACAGGCAGGGCTAAATACTGATATAGCAGGGCCAGAATGAAGCCACCATGCATGAGTAAAATCGGAGTAAACACGGCAATCTTGGCCCAAATCCTAGGCCAGATACCGCTATCTGCAGCGAAGCACCCTTCTGGGGTTAACTCCCGGCTTAAGCTATTAGAGAAGATTAGCATGGCCAGTAATTGCCAAAGGGCAACTAGCACAGGTGGCACCAGGAAGCTCACATAGTTATTATTGCGATTAAACAGTGCCGTGGTCTGGCTGGTCACCGGGCTCAAATGCGAGGCTACCTGAGACTTAGGCACGCCTTGAAGCAGCTGTTTCACTCCTGCGACCTCGAGAAGTCCCGAGCCTAATGTGAGTTGAATCTGGCTGGATAAGAGTTTACCCACCAGCAAGAACTGACTGTTATAGCGAACATCTATGACCGGGCTATGACCCGTTATAAGATCCCGTTGCAACCCGTAGGGAAGCACCACGATGCCATATACTTGGGACTGTTTCATGGCGGTTACCGCCGAGGCTAAGTCTACAAAATTCTGCGGAGCAACCACTGGGTTGGCCTGTAATTTACGGGTTAGCATACGGCTCAATTGGCTATGGTCCGAATCCACGACGGCCACAGGTAACTGTCTCGGTAAACCCGCACTGAACAGCCACCATAAACAGAGTATGCTCAAGATGGGAATATAGCTAACCAGGGCGAGCTGCCATGGCGAGTTCCACAGTGCGTGGAGCTCACGACGAATAAGGGCCACTAAACTGTTCATGATAATCTCAGGTTTAGCGAGTTAAGATCGCTGACATGCCGACCCTTAAATCTTTAATGTCTGAATTAGGGCGCAGCTCCACCTCGAAGGTACGCATGTCGAAATCATGGCCACTCTCAGTCGAACGCCAAGTCGCAAAGTCACCCATCACACTAATATGAGACACAGTAAATTCGACCTCACGTTCGAGAGCCGGCAGGGTTAGCATCAGCTTCTGTCCTTTAGAGAACTGCTTAAGCTGATCTTCTCTGACTTGAAATACGGCCCAGGCGTCTTGCATATCTATCAAACTAACCACAGGGAAGCCGCTAGGAGCAAGCTCACCAGGTTGCAGTAACACTTCGCTTATCTCACCGGACTTAGGTGCGCGCATCTGGCTATCGGCTAAAATAGCATTAACTTCGTGGACGGCGCCTTCGGCCATACGAGCATTACCCGCGGCGGCGGCCTTAGTCTCTACCCTCGCCCCTTCCTGAGCCATCTGATACATGGCTAAGGCTGCCTGCTCCGTGTATTTGGCCGCCTGATACTGAGTAAATGCTTCATCACGTTTCTGTCTGGCGAGTACGCCTTCGACAAACAAGTTCTCTACCCGATCGTAGGTAGTCTTGGCTAATGTGGCTCCCGCCTTCGCTTTCAGCCACTGCTCACGGGAGGCCATCACCTGCTGCTTACGGGCGCCGCTATCGGCTTCTGACTGCATTGCCTGAGCTGCATCTCTGCCACCTTCGGCCTGCATCAACTTGGCATTAAGTTCTGGGCTATCGATGGCAAACAAGAGATCGCCGACCTCTACACTGTCGCCACGTCTCACCAGTACCTGCTCGACACGCCCGGGAACCTTTGAGGAGATATTGTATTCTCTCGCCTCTATCTGCCCCTGCAGATAGAGGATTTTCGGGGTATAGGCCAGTTTAAGTCCATAGCCCAATACCCCCACTAAGCCCACCAGGGCCACAACTGCAATTATACGATTAGCCTGCATTCTTACTCTCCTGCATCGCGCTAGTCTCAATACTGCTGCGACCTAAAAATTCATCCAGTTGCCCACTCACCGCCATCAAACGGGCATAGGCCTGAACATAACGGTACTTGGCAGCCAGTTGCTGCATCTCAACACCTGTGAGCTTAAGCTCTGCGTCTACCTTCTCGATGGAAGTGGATAATCCCTGACGAAAGGCCAGATCCCGTAGACGTTTATTCTCTGTTGCCAGGCTCAGTGATAAGTCTAAAGACTCTACCTCTTCTTGAGCCTGTAGCAGTTGACGATAGCTTTGATCCAGCAACAAGCTGAGATCTTGCTGAGTCTGCGCCTTGGTATAACGCGCCTGCAGCAGCGCACTCTTAGCCGCCTCGACTTTGCCGCTACGTCCATCTCTGCTCAGCAGGGGGATCTTGACGCCCACGCCTAACATCCAGTCCGGCTCCATCTTGGAAAACAAACTGTCATCTTCATATAGTGTGTAGTTACCGTAGAGAAAAACCGTCGGTAAATACTGACCTTTCTCAACATCCACCAGACCCTGTGCCTGAGCCTCTTTTGCCTCGAGTAGTTTCAATGCCGGATGTTGCGCCAGAGTTAGCTGACTTAATCGGGGCAGTGACGGAGCATTATTTAGCATAAATAGCTGAGAGATTGGGTTCACTTCTCGCTCATGTAGCATGCGCGACAGGGCTATTTCTGCCATCTCGGCCTGACGCCTGGCGCTGGCAAAATTGACCTTGGCATTCTCTAATGCAACTTGAGCATTTAATCGCTCAACTTTCGCTATCTGACCTTGCTCTTCCAGCTTAACCGCATGCTCCGAATGTTCTTCAAGAGAGACAACAAGCTCACCTCGAGTACGGGCCATGGCTTGGCTCACTGCGACGCCGTAATAACGATCCACCAGTTGAATGAAGAGATCTCGTGTGGTCAGTTGAAACTGCTGCTCTTTCTCAGCCACTTGAGCCGCATGAATACCCTGGGCTGCGGTAATCTTGCCACCAGTATAGATGGGCCACATAGCCTGAAGGCTGGAGCGAAAGATATCTTGCTCGGTAAAGGGAGTGATAAACATGGAGCCTGGAATGGCCGCTAGTGCACCACCAAGTGCAGGAGGAAGCGAAGCGGGATCCATAGATGCCAAAGGGTTAAGATCCCTCAGATCCATCTCGATAGGTTTCTCTAATCTGGTGTAGCTGCCATTGAGGCTAATTGAGGGAAGGTTGAGATCTTTCCCCGCTTCATGCTTGGCCTCTGCACGTCGTACTTCCTGTGCGCTGGCCTGTAGTTTATCGCTGACGGTTAGCAACTGCTTCCAGGCTTGTTCGAAGCCCAGGTTCGATGCCTGTGCAGTAAAAGAGCCCAATGCCAAAAACGACACTAGAGCTAACTTTGAAAACTTCATCCCCTTTCCTCTGCACCTTGGTGTGCACAACCTAGAGTGTTTACTCTAATTCCTTGGTCAATCTTAGCATTCATTGAAGTTGAATAGAAGGAGCTAAACCTGCGGCCTAGCTCCTTCTAACTTTTTCTTACGCCGTTCCACCTACGGTTAATTTATCTATCTTGAGTGTAGGCTGGCCAACACCGACTGGAACGCTCTGACCATCCTTACCACAGACGCCGACACCTTGGTCTAATGCCAGATCGTTACCCACCATAGAGATCTGACCCATGGCTTCCGGACCATTGCCGATAAGGGTTGCACCTTTAATCGCCTGAGTCACTTCACCATTCTCAATCAAATAGGCTTCTGAAGCCGAGAACACAAACTTACCGGAAGTAATGTCGACCTGACCACCACCGAAGTTAGGCGCATAGATGCCATTCTTAACTGACTTGATCATCTCAGCCGGATCCGACTCGCCAGCTTCCATATAAGTGTTAGTCATTCTCGGCATAGGCAAGTGTGCATAAGATTCACGACGCCCATTACCCGTGGACTGCTCACCCATAAGGCGCGCATTTAATTTATCCTGCATATAGCCTTTCAAGATCCCATCTTGGATCAGCACAGTCTTCTGAGTCTGCACACCTTCATCATCGATACTCAAAGAGCCGCGTCTGTTTACCATGGTGCCGTCATCGACCACAGTCACCAGCTTAGAGGCGACCTGCTGGCCTACCTTACCACTGAATGCACTGCTGCCCTTACGGTTGAAGTCACCTTCCAAGCCATGGCCAACCGCCTCATGAAGTAATACACCAGGCCAACCAGGGCCTAAGATCACCGGCATTTCGCCGGCTGGTGCATCTACCGCGTGCAAATTAACCGAGGCTTGTCTTACCGCTTCTCGAGCGAAATCGAAACAAACCGGCAGACCTGCATCATCTGTCTCCATCATCACCTGATAGTCGTGACGTCCACCGCCGCCACTGGCACCGCGTTCGCGTTTGCCATTTTCTTCCAGGATCACGCTGCAATTAAAGCGAACCAATGGACGAATATCTGCCGCCAAGGTGCCATCGCTCGCGACAATAAGTATCTCTTCGTGTACACCTGAGAGGCTGATGACCACCTGAATAATACGGCTATCTAGACTACGAATATAAGCATCGGCCTGCTTAAGCAGCGCGATCTTCTTGGCCTCTTCCATCGCCGCGATTGGATCGGCACTCTGGTATAGGGCCTTCATCTCTTTACGCTTCCAGGCTTGTACCGAAGCGCTCTCGCCGCCATGGGCTGCGATACTGCGAGCCGCCTCGGCCGATGCAGTTAATGCAGCAGGAGTGATCTCATCGGCATAAGCGAAGCCCGTTTTCTCACCTGTGATGGCCCGAACACCCACACCTCTCTCGATATGAAAGCTGCCCTCTTTCACTATGCCATCTTCTAGTACCCAAGACTCATGACGGCTGCCCTGAAAATAGAGATCAGAAAAGTCGACATCATGTTGATGGATTAGCTTGAGATAACCCTGCAGGTCATCCAGCGATAGTCCATCTTGTAAAAGGCTCTGCTCAACTTGGGTTAAAAATGGCATTAATTACTCTCTCTTTGTGCATAATTTTTATAAGACACTGACATCAACTTTCTATGGATTAGCATCTTTGTGTTGTAACTTTGGCTCAGCAAATCGGTTATTACTGGCTATTGGCATCTGTTGCCTAATTTTTATCATTTCATCTCTATCCAGCTTCGACTGAACCCAACCGCAACCTGTCATCTTCTGGGCGTTAATTCGTCCCCATGGGTCAACAACCATACTCTGACCCCAGGTTTCCCGGCCTCCCTGATTATGCTGTCCCCATTGAGCCGCCGCGAGAATAAAACACTGATTCTCAATCGCTCTGGCCTGGATCAAGGTTTGCCAATGGGCCTCTCCCGTCACCTTAGTGAAGGCTGCCGGTAGGGCAATCAGTTCGGCTCCGGCTAATCTCATGGCTCTGAATAGATCCGGGAAACGCAGATCGTAACATATCGCTAACCCTAACTTACCAAAGGGAGTGTCGATTACACTAATTTTATCTCCGGCGCAGAAGGTATCGCTCTCACGATACTCCTTAGTCCCATCGGAAACATCGACATCGAACAGGTGTATTTTATCGTATTCGCCCAAGACCAGGCCTTGGTTATCAAACAGATAAGTACGGTTATAGACTCGGCCATCGCCGACGGCTACAGGAATACTCCCAGCCACCAGATAAATATCATAACGACGCGCCAGATCTGCGAGTACCGTTTTAAAAGGATTCGATTGGTTATCGCCGGCATACTCGAGTTGCTGGCTTTCGTGACCACCAAACAGGAGGCAACACTCTGGCAGGACCACGAGTTGCGCTTCACCTTGAACTCTAGGGAGTTGGCTAAGCTGCGATTCGATATACTCCAGATTCTTGGATACGTCTTGACTGCTTTGGCACTGAAGTAGGTTGATCTGCATCTTCTGGCTCCTTATCTATACGCTTACTTTCTTTAAAGGTAGGCATCTCTATTACGTTCGTTGCCGGTATTTCGACACCTGAATCTAACTCTTTAGACTGTTGTTTCTTCTGAGATGATTCATTTTGCTGAGAATTTTCGTCAGGCTGAGGCTCCTTAACACGAGGCAGCACAGATTCAGGGATCTCTATCTCTTTACTCTTACGTCCTATCTCTTCCAACTTAGGTTCAGCCATGGTACCGGTTAGTTGAAAACGTATCTCAGTAATCACTTCGATCACAGGCTCTAATACCTTAGTTAGCGCTAACGCACCCAGGCCGAATGTCCAGCCACCTGTGGTCAAGAGAACAACCGTAGGCACACTCGATGCTAATTGAGGCACAAATCGAATATCATAGTTCAGGCTTTCAGTCATCAGGTCCGTATAGCCTCTAACCTTCATATTCCCCGCTACCGCGTCCATCTCGGTATCATGGGTTTTAACCACGCCATTATCGATATTCAAGGTGCCGGTAAAGGAATTAAAATATAAACCTTTGCCAAATACATCTGAGAAATCCAGAGACAGCTTTCTCAGTAACGAGTCCAGGCTAAACAGGGAGAAGATTCTGGCACCTTTATCGCTAACTTCGGAAAGGTGTCCCTTACCTAACTCGAAATTCACCAGGCCATTGAGGCTTTCTAGCGAGAACTGATATGGTGCGCCTTGCCATGATATTTCAGCATTGACCTCAACTGGCGCATCCTTTAAGCCTGGGTCCATGCCGACAATCGCCGATATGGCATCAAATTTTGTCGCCGTTAATTTCACATCGAATTGAGTTAAGTTCTCGTTATTATCATTCTGCCAAACGCCTTTACCCCTTAACTTGACCTCAGGTGTGGTCAGCGACAGGGTCTGAATTTGGTAGCTATCGCCCTTAGGGGAGCCTTGCAGAACCAGATGTCCGAGAGGACTGCCATAGAAAGAAAATTCATCCACATCCACGGCTAGAGGAGGTAGGTTGTCCAACACGGTATCAGTTTTAAAGTCAGCATCTTCCGGTGCCTTAACATTGGGTGCTAGATGGAACTTAGTCGCGACCAATTTGAGCCCCTGGGTCGCCCAGTCCGGATAGAAGTCGACTCTACCGTCAAACTCATTCGAACTCGCCTCGAAACGCCAACTGTCAGGGGTGGGATAGGCTGTCATCTTCAGATCTGATAAGGTTTGCCCCATCAAATTAAAGTCGGCAATGTCTGCATCCAGGCTTATCAATGGCGGGAAAAACGATTCCTGTGTACTCAGCTCTTCAGGTGCTGCATTCGCAATATTGGCCTGAACTTCTGAGCCAGGCTCAACGCCAATAAGTCCAGCTTCCTCAATAACCTTAGTCGCGTCGCTCACCTTATCCCCAGCGGTAAACTTATTGATTATGGGTAGCCAAGGGGCTAATTCGGTATGCGCTATGTCTAACTGCAGATGCCCTTGATTTTTTTTCAGTTGATCTCCAGGCTTAAACAAGCGGCCCAATAGTAGATCATAATGCGCGAGTTGATTGCCCGATTCTTGATCGAATCCACCCCAGAACTCCATCTGTTTACCCAGCTTAATGCCTAGAGACGATTGTTTGTTATCGCCAATCAGCTCGGCCGTCAGCTTTCTTGACTCATCTTTCGCCTTGGCAAATGGCGCTGGCAGTGCCAACTCGGCACCTAATAGATCCGTCTCGACCTGAGCCTGTATGCGATAGCCAGATGGGTCGAAAACTAAAGTCATGGCCCCCTTCCAGCTAACGTCACCGGAATAGAAATCTTGCAGTGGGTTGTTTAGCTCTTCTGGCAAGTCAGCGAGTGACCATGCTCCCTTCATATCCAGATTGAGGCCATAATTTCTGCCGACATTACCCGTGTCGAACGTCAAAGAGATGGGTTGTTGATACAGTAAGGCTGAAATATCGCTCCCTTTAACGATGTCGTTAACGAAACTCACCTGCCCGGTCACTTCATCGAGTAATACACCCGGCTCAGTGATATAAACTGGCGTCTTATCAAAAGTGATTAAACCGCGAATATCTTCTTCGACAAACTCCCCAGCCTCTGCCTCATACAGAGGAATGTCGAGATCCAATGACGCCGACACATCACCATTTATCTGTACTACGGCTAAGGTCGAGCCAACGGAATCCACTAGTGGAGAGGCCTGTATGACTCGGGTCGCGGCTTTACCCGAGGTTTTCAAATCAGCCTTAACCTTCAGGAGTGATCTCGGTCCTAGCTGAGGAATACTCACCTTAGCGCCATCGACAACCACATCTAATAAATGGCCTCGCTCGATGGTGAGTATCATAGCTTCATTTTCAAACTGCGCCATTAGATTCAAATCGGTCACAGCCGGCCAATCGGGCTGAAACTTAAACTCTGCATCTTCCAGAGTAAAATTGGCATTGAATACTCCAGAATGGTCCAGATATGGGTAATCACTTAAGGCGCCATTCCAAACCACTACACCGTCTTGAATACGTCCTGCGACTAATCCGACGTTGAGGTAATCGATCAGACCTTGACTCATACCGTCCAGTGGCAGGTAATTGCCCACGTTGGCGACATCATTAACCTTCAATGTTGACAGTAAAGCCAGATGGACCTGCTCCCCCAACTCTAACTTCATTGCAGCATCGATAGCTATGTCCTGATTACTCAGCATCAGTTGTGGAAGGATTATCGCCTGAGCGGCGAGATCATACTTTGCCTCGAAGGCTTCCCCCGAGAGAGATAAGGGCTGTTTCAACCCGCTGCCAAAATCTAATCGATAATCTTGCTTCGGCGCCGAGATATAGAGCGACTCATTTCCCCAACCAAGCTGAAAATCTATGGGGTCACTTCCCGGGATCCCGCCATCTTGTGACCAAGTCAGCTGATTTACGGATAAAGACAGCTGAGGATCTTGGTCCTTCAGCTTAGTCAGTTTGATGGACTCGATTGCACCTTGAGGATCCAACTTCTGCCAATTTTTAAGACCTGCTAATTCCATTCCCGGCACTAGGGGCAACAGAGGCAATAGTGAGCCGGTATCGAGTCGATTGAGATAGGTGAATAATCCCTGCTCTCGCTTCTCGGCAACGAAGTTAAAGTCAGGCCAAGCTTGTTGATTAGACTCGAAAGCTAGATCGCGACTCGTGAAGCGCCAACCGGTTTGTGTCGGCAACCACTCGAGCTGGCCCCCCTTGATCTCGAAATGTTGCTTTCGATCATTGAGATCCCATTCGAGCCAGCTAGGAGAGAATTCGATAATACTGGATTCAACCGTGCGGTTAGCTAAGCTCATCCAGGCTTGAAGGTTAATAACCCCCTCTAACTCCAGCTTAGCCTTATCATCATAAGGATTTTTCTGTCTCGAAGCCCATTCCCCCAAATCTAATGACTGAGCGGCTAAGTAGACTTGCCCTTTAAGCCCATCAGGCTTATTACCACTACCACGAATATCTAATTGCAGTGACAATAATTCCACCTCTGACGCATCTTGGTCGAGATAGAGTTTACCTTGACCGCGATGACGATTTGGAGAGTTAGACCACTTAAGATCTTTTACAAATATCGGTCGGTAATCATGCTTCTTGCTCAGAAGTTGCAGGCTAGCCTGTTTAATCGAAAAACGTTCCAACTGTTCTAATAAGAGGCGATACAACCAGTCGGTATCCATCTCCCGAGCACTCGTGGTATCGCTGCCCTCATTGAGCTTATCTAAGTCTAGGGCAACATAGACACCATCGAAGATCACATTCTCAATTTGTGGTGATGCAGTGAACAGGCTTTCCCAGAAATCTAATTTAATATGAACATCGTTCACCACTAAGGTAAATGGCAGGCTCTCTTGGGGAGGGATGACGAGTTTGCTTACCGTTAAGGCTGGCCCAAAAGCCTGCCATTCGGCACTCAGCAGGCCAACATTGACCCGAACCTGGTATTGCTGTTCGACATACTTTACTAACTCAGTTCTGACTTCATCGAGCTGAGGCAAGAGTCCACGAAATAGGCTCACCACCAGCGCAAATAACACCAGAATGATCGCTAAAATTTGCCAGCAAAACCGGCTGAACTTTCGAGGACAAAATTTACCGGACACTACATTATTACCACATCGAACTTATTTTGAGCATACATGGGCTCATTTTTAAGCTTAACTTGTTTACCAATATAGACGCCGAGCTCGGCGACTAGATGGCTCTCTTCACCCGTCAAACTGCCATGAACCGCAGGCGAGCAGTACACTAAAAACTCATCTGCATCATAGCTGCGGTTGAGCCTGATGATCTCTCTGAAGATCTCATAAGACACAGTCTCAACCGTCTTCAAGCTACCCGTACCTAGACACACTGGGCACTCTCCACATAAAACATGCTCTAAACTCTCTCGAGTACGTTTACGAGTCATCTCCACTAAACCTAAACCGGAGAAACCACTAATATTAGTTTTAACCCTATCCAGAGATAGTGCCAGTTCCAGGCTATTAAGCACACGTTTTTGATGCTCAGCATCCAACATGTCGATAAAATCTATGATGATGATGCCGCCAAGATTACGCAGCCTCAACTGACGTGCAATGGCTTGAGTCGCTTCGAGGTTGGTATTGAAGATGGTATCTTCGAGATTGCGATGGCCGACGAAAGCACCTGTGTTGATATCCACCGTCGTCATGGCTTCGGTCTGATCTATGATCAGGTAGCCACCCGATTTCAACTCAACTTTTCTCCCCAATGCTCTCTGCACTTCGTTTTCAACATCATAGAGATCGAAAATAGGTACAGGGCCTGAATAATGCTCAATCTTGTCGGCAATCTCAGGCATAAACTCTTGGGTGAATGTCTGTAGCTCATCGAAGGTCTTGCTTGAATCAACCTGGATCTGATCCAGCTCGGTACCGACAAAATCACGAACGATGCGTACAGGCAGTGCCAGATCTTGATACAACAGAGACACACCCGGACGCTTACGTCGTTCACTGACTTTCGCCCACACACGACGAAGAAATGCGGCATCCTGGACTAACTCTTGCTCACCGGCACTCTCTGCCGCGGTGCGAATGATAAAGCCGCCATCTTCATCGACGAAAGGCTGAGTTAAGCCTTTCAAACGAGCACGAACCTCTTCAGACTCGATACGCTGAGAAACCCCGATATGACTCGACCCAGGCATAAACACCAGGTAGCGAGAGGGTAAGGTAATATCCGTAGTCAGGCGAGCACCTTTGGTACCTAAGGGGTCTTTCACCACTTGTACCATGATATCTTGCCCTTGCCTGACCAGCTGAGCGATATCGCGTACCACAAAGTTACCCTTCTCTACATCGGCAACACACTCGGTGTGGGGTACGATATCAGAGGCATGTAAGAAGGCCGCCTTATCCAGGCCGATATCCACAAATGCCGCCTGCATTCCCGGTAAGACACGACTCACCTTGCCCTTGTAAATATTGCCCACTAGGCCACGCTTCATCCGCCTCTCTATATGGACTTCCTGCAACACACCATGTTCAACCAAGGCGACTCTGGCTTCCGTGGGAGTCACATTGATCAATAGTTCAGAACCAATCTTTCTCTGTACTCTGTTTTTGACTATGCGACTCATATTTACACTCACTTTTAGTAGGGTTTCAGTTTCCAGATTCTAGGGCCTAGATAACTTTATAAAATGTTCATCTCTTGTAATAGTTCCCGGGTCTCTACCATGGGCAAGCCCACTACAGCAGAATAACTGCCATCAATGCGCTCGACAAAGCTGCCACCTAACGCTTGAATACCATAGGCTCCGGCTTTATCCATGGGTTCGCCAGTAGCTATATAGGCCAAAATATCCTGCTCGGTTAACCGGCAAAATTGTACCTTGGTCTCAACGAGGCGCGTCACTGTCTTGTTCCCATCCGTTAAAGCGACAGCCGTCATGACACTATGAACCTCACCCGATAGCTGGGATAGTATCTTCAGGGCATCGGCTTCATCGATTGGTTTACCTAAAATTTTATCGCCTAATAGCACTATAGTATCTGAGCCAAGTACAACTGGGGCTCCCTCGACTCGACACAAGTCCAGCCCGGCAAGAGCCTTTTCTACTGCCAGACGAGACACGAACACTTGAGGCGTCTCTCCGGATATATGACTCTCATCGATATCCGCTGCCAAGGTCGTAAAACTAAAGTCGGCACGTGAAAAACCTAACTGAGTCAGTATCTCTTTTCTACGCGGGGAGGCCGAAGCCAAAACGAGTGGACCGGAAAATGGCATTTCTATCTCACCTTATATAAACGTCGTAAGCGACGTAACATCCAAAATACCCAAGGCCAGATAATCAAACTGGAAATAGCGGGTAAAAACAGGTTCTCATCAAATGTGACTGTCGACACCACAAACTGAACCCAAAACACCACCAGATGATGCAGGCAGACTAAACTTGAAATCATCAAGGCCTGCTGCCACATAGGGAAGTTACGCAAGCGCTGAAAATGAAGTACGACTACATAGACGACTAATGACATAGATAGCGCACGAATACCTAAGTGAGCACCCAGCAAGATATCTAACATCACCCCTAATGCAAAGGCTGATAAAATATTGTATCTGTGGGGTAACGCCATAGCCCAATAGATGATAACCAGTAATAACCAGTCGGGACGCCAAGCTTCAACTATGTCCGGCAAGGGCATGATCTGTAATAACATGGCACCAAGAAGGCTTAACCACACCACCCAACGGCCATTGGCTATATGCATGCTCATCCGCTCACCTCTTGCTTAGCTTCAGGCTTAACATCACTGGATTCTTGTACCGGAATGTCATTATGATCTTGGCCGTGTTCTGGTTCATCGGGCCAAATCAGCAGCAGGTATCGAATACGATCTAATGCCGCCAATGGTTGAGCCGTAACAGTGGCGTAACTCTGGCCATCATCTTTAATCACTCTCATCACCCGGGCTACAGGATAACCTTCGGGAAAACGATTACCTAGCCCAGAGGACACCAGCAGATCGCCAACACGAATATCTGTGCTCTTTGACACAAATTTAAGTTCAAGCTCATCGAGAACACCTGTGCCATTCACCACCAGACGTACATCATTACGTGTTATACGCACAGGTATACCGTGAGTGACATCCGAGATAAGCAGCACTCGACTGGTTAACTCGCTGATTTGCACGACTTGGCCTACGACACCCTGTGCATCTACCACAGGCTGGCCGACAAAAACGCCGGTTCTCGCCCCTTGGTTTAACACAACATATTGATGATAGGGATCGCTGGCGACTTCCATCACCTCGGCAACCACTTTCTTGGAATCCATGTGTACCGGAGAACCCAACAAACCACGCAGACGATCGTTTTCCTGTCTTAGTTGTTCGAAACGCTGCAGGCGTTCACTCATCAGTAGCTGTTGACGCAATAGCTCTTTGTTTTGTTTAGCGAGCATGTTGCGAGTCGCAAGGCTCTCGGCAGACCAATCGAGCAGAGCGCCGGGGACATTAGCAACGTATTGAAGTGGGCTTAGAACAGAAGAGATAGATTTACGAACAGGATCGAGCCGGCCGTTGGCCACAATGAGGATCACCGACAAAATAATAGCCAGTGTTAATCTAAACTGGTTTGAAATACCACGTGCAAAAATGGGCTTCATAAAAAACTATAAATGGTTACGAAATACTAATTAGTATTCATGGGATCATAAAAATAATATCAGGCTTTTATACCCTGTGGCGATAATGAGGAACAGAATAAAAAAGGCGGTTTAACACCGCCTCATTCGACCCTAATTAGGTTTCTTCGGAGAAGAGATCACCGCCATGCATATCGATCATCTCTAGCGCCTTGCCACCACCTCGAGCAACACAGGTTAATGGGTCATCGGCAACCATGACCGGAATACCCGTTTCCTGCATGAGTAAACGGTCCAGATCGCGGATTAATGCGCCCCCCCCGTTAATACCATGCCACGCTCAGAGATATCTGAGGCTAATTCCGGTGGAGATTGCTCTAGTGCAACCATCACAGCACTAACAATGCCAGACAAAGGCTCTTGCAATGCTTCTAAAATTTCGTTGCTGTTCAGGGTAAAGCTACGAGGTACGCCTTCGGCTAAATTACGGCCGCGAACTTCGATCTCTAATACTTCATCACCTGGATACGCGGTACCTATGGTGTGCTTGATGCGTTCGGCTGTTGCCTCACCGATCAGACTACCGTAGTTACGACGCACATAGTTGATGATTGCATCATCAAACTTGTCACCACCGATGCGAACAGAAGATGAATACACCACACCATTGAGTGAGATGATTGCAACTTCGGTAGTACCACCACCGATATCGACAACCATAGAACCCGTCGCTTCAGAAACAGGAAGGCCCGCACCTATCGCAGCCGCCATAGGCTCTTCGATCAAGTAAACTTCACGAGCGCCTGCGCCCATAGCAGATTCACGAATCGCACGGCGTTCGACCTGTGTCGCACCAACAGGTACACAAACCAAGACTCTAGGGCTTGGGCGGAACACACTGTTGTTGTGCACTTGCTTGATAAAATGTTGCAACATCTTCTCAGTCACATAGAAGTCGGCAATCACGCCGTCTTTCATCGGACGTATAGCCTGGATATTACCCGGAGTACGCCCCAACATCTGCTTAGCTTCTGTACCTACAGCCGCCACGGACTTCTGTCCGCTATTCCCTCGTTCACTACGAATAGCCACAACTGAAGGTTCGTTAAGTACTATCCCTTCATCGCGAACGTAAATTAAGGTGTTAGCCGTACCCAAATCGATCGAAAGATCGTTAGAAAAAATGCCACGCAGCTTCTTGAACATGTAACCAGCCTGTCTCAGTCGAGTCCGAAAAATAAAAAATCAGCTAACTTTAACAACGACACCCCTATGACACAAGGGCGATGAGGTTAACATTTGCTAATGAAGCGTTTTATTTTTAAATATCATGGAAAAAGAGGAAAAAATTGGCCTTTGTCCTAAGAGAATGAACATCCTCCTCTAATGTAATAAAGAAGGATTTCGAGTGAACCTATGAGTTGACTAAGAGATGGGGATAAGATCTCGAAGCCGCTCTTTAACGCAATCTTAATCTAACGTTAGTTAACTTCCCGCCAGTAGATCACCTTGTCATGACCTCGATAAGTACCGAAGAAAGCACTGGCTCTTGGATCGTATAAACCATTAACATTACTGGCATCGTAATTCCAATACCATTTAAGCCAAGGTGCAACATGTTGCTTAAGTGGTACTACACCAGTAGCATTTGGAACAGTGAAATATATTTGATTAATACCACTTTGTATTATGCCGCTTTGTAAAGTTAGTTCATCATTACTATGCGCCGTAATCGATGGGAAGCCTGTAGGAAACTGCATATTCATACCTGTAGTTACCGTTTCCCCATTATCCGATGAAGAAGCAGTATTATAAATAGAACACTGATCCTCATCATTGACTACCCAAGTCGGAACACTCTCGGCTACTGAGCCCACATATTCAGTTCGTATTGGCAAGCGCAGGCTTTCAGACTCAGGTCCATAGCCATTTTCAAGAATCATACGGCCATAGCGTTGTTGCATGCTTTTATCTTTACCAATATCGGTAAAGGTAAAGCCAATACATTGCGAATTAGCATCAGATTGGAAACAAATTCCATCATCATCAGTCACATCTAAGGCAAGTAAATTCAAATTAAATAAAGCATTGAATGGTGCAACAGCCGAAGCAGTTCTTAAATAATTAACCTGAGCACCAGCAAGGTAGGCAGCAGGTTCACTCGAAAACATCACTGTGCCAGAAAGAGCTGGTTCATCTCTGTCATCAACCGTTGCAATGCTGCTATTATCGCTATAACTACGACCCGACCATCGGTTCTGTTCAGAAGAGTCTTTGTCTTTATAGCGCCACCATGGATCTATTTGGTAATTACTGGTCACACTTGAAGAGGTAGACTTCCCAATGGCTTGTATCTTAGGTTCTGTTCCAGATAAGAAGCTAAAAGGCTGATATATATAGGTAAAGCTACCACATGCGTGCGAAATTTCTGGGGTATTTCCAATTATTTCCAAATATGCAGGCGTAAAACGACCAAAGACTTCGCTACTCGACTTATCTTGGGTAATGGTAACCCCTTCATAATTTAAATCTTGACTGAGTGAGGCAGTCACTGTTCCCACCTCACTCCAACTTTGAACTATAGTTTCCGAAGTCTCCCCAGTAATAAGATCAAAGTTAATTGAAGTATCTCCAAAACTACCATCACTACCTGTAGATGGCTGATCTACTTTTGCTGTAATTCCTATATTGTCCAACTGAAAGTTTTGTAGTGCAGTATTATTACTAAAGTCTGTGTCGCCATCAGACTCCCAACAAACAGCCTTCATTCCCATATTAAAATCTTCACCAGCTTTAGCGAACACCTCACAGTTGGCACCGTATGGGTCGCCGCCAATACAAGTCTTATTACTACTTATATTAAAGAAATGAAAACCAGCAGGAGCAGCGGTAAAATCATCTGAATATTCAAGTAGCAGCTCTTCGGTACCATTAGGAGTGTTCACACTATGAATATGAGATGCTTTTAACGTGACCACCCCAGCTTCTGGGTAATTTGCCTTTAACTCGGCTTTACCATTCGTATCAAAGCTCACATTTAAACTCTTTGTATCACCACCATCAATGCTTACAATAGCTGTTGGCACATGCAAACTACTAAGTATCAATGAAGCCTCATTACTAACAGAGCTAGGTTTTTTGTACTCAAAGTTAAAATCTATTGCTTTAGTTTGATTACTGAAAAGGGGGACACATTCTTGTGTCTGAGAGTCCTTTTTCACTGCAAACAATTCAAAGCTAGCAGTATCTTTGCAAGAGCTAGTATTAGGCACATCAAAGTAAAAACCAGTATCTTCATAAACTAATTTACATTGATCAATATCTAACACCTCTGTGCCATCTATAAAACAACGATAAGAACCGGACGGAGCTGTAGCACCAAGACCTACGACTACAACTCCACCGTCAGTATGCCAGAGCGATGTGGGAGGTATTGTATGTCCAGTAAAGTTAATCGTACTGTAGACGCCACCATTTTTGGTCAAGTCAACAGTGGATAAAACTGAAGTTTCAGCAGTACAATCAGTATTAGCACAAGCACGAATAAGTATATCCTTTGCCGCGCAGCTAATTGCGCCAGATGAGAATTCTATACGGTAATGGTTTGTCGCTGGTGGCTCTGCAACAGCTTCAAAGGCAAAGTAACCAATATCTTCAGCAAGGTGATTGCGCTCTGCATCCAACAGTTGATCTTCATCAACCACAAAGCTAACAGAGTTAGCAAAATTTTCCTGGCGGCAGCGTCTGATCCAACCACCATCGCCTCCACGACGAGAATTCTTATTTGCGATTAGGTAAGGTTGACTTGGGTAGGTATTTTCATAGTTCGTCGAATAAGCACATTGCTGCGTCAGTGTGCGAGTACTGCCCCCCGCACTGTGATTGAGTGCATAGTCAAACTCGTACAAGATGACCTCGCCATTGACCTGCAAGGAGCCTGAACCTAACCCGGCAACATAACCTAAGGTTTCATCTTGAGTTATCGAACCATTCACCTCTGATGCTTCGATGGCAATATCAAATTCGTCACCTTGTGAACTCACATTATTTATCACAGTGGTAATAAATCGATTATTTTCTCGTGTTAACGTTTGTCCGACCATAGCAGGCTTAGCGCCAAACTTATGCCAGAAACTAACATCTTCATATCCTCTTCCTGAAGAAGGCAGTCGCTTACCTTGATACTTTTCCGTCTCTATCTTTCCCGCTTGCAGCGCCTTGCCCCGAGCTAAGAAACGATAACCAGACTCCATCACAAAATAATCCACCTCAGGCATATCATCGGCCGATACTCGGTTACCCGGAGGGTCATTTTGAGAGATATTCGCAGTAGTAGCACTACTCGAAACTAGCCTTACGCTAGAAGGGCCATCGTTGGTGGGAGTTTCTCCATCAATGGTAGGCATCAGCATTACCACAGGTGCTGTTGCATAGCTATTTTCAAAATTAATGACAGCGCTTCCGCTGCCCAAGCTGACCCGACCAAATTCAAATTGAGGAAATGGGCAGGTTAGATATGCCGACTCGGGTACTTTTACTGGACTTGATGCCGAAGGTGGCTGCCAATACAGGTGATACGCCTCAGCACCAGTAGCTTCATGAAAACGCATCTCGATTTTATGTGTTCCCTGAGCTAATGCAATATCTCCGGTTCGACACGGCCAACCACATTGGCCATGTAGACCATAAAACCCGACCACAACTTGATCGTCAATCAAGAGCTCTATCGAATCATCACCATCAATGCCAAAGGTATAATTACCCGTTTCAGGCACATCTAAGTAACCTTCAAAGATGCCTGCATAGTTATCACCCTGATTAGAATGGGGACTGATGTTGACACCATATCCTTCAATTCGTGACTCTATAGATTCACCTAGCTGGTTGATCGTGGTTTTAACCGTAGCAACAAGGTCATTAAAGTCATCGTGATCGACCGGACTGGTATATTGCCCAGGCTTCCAGTTTGTCGCGTCATAAGTACGATAAGTTATCCCAGCAACTCCAGCTTGTTCTGCTGGGCATTGCAATGGCACAACCGGTAATACAGGCTCTGCATTACAATCTGGAATAACATTAATTTCACCAGTTCGATTGATAAAATTAATAACTGCGCCACCTTTTAATTCAATCTCTTCACTCGTAACTGCACCGTTAAGCGTTGAACTTCCCTCCAATAAAACATCGTCCTCACCTACAAGGTATGCATTAAGGTTAAGGCCTCCCATGAGTTTGATATCATCATAGGAATAAATTAAAAAACGAGTAGGATCTGCAGGGGAGTCATCATTTACTATGTCGTAGCCCCCATCAATAAAAAAGCTTACCGTACCTGTAGAGGGGAAGACAATTGTAACACCTTGATTAATTTCTAAATTTCCAATCCAATACTGACCCGAAGATAACTCTAGGCGACCACTCTTAGCCTGCAATGTTTTTAGCTTGTATATACCATCGACAGTAGTAAAACGTATGGTTCTATTAGAGCCGCCTTCCAACTTTACATCGCCATACTCCCCTTCTGGAACATCGATGGTAGGGTTGCCATTACTAGGCGGGCCTATATTGTTATTACTATTGGATTTACACTGAGAGAAGTTCACTCTTTCTGCTGGAAGTTGGGCCAACTGATTCGACTTTTTACACTTTTTAGCATTACCGCCATTGGGGTAACAAGCCTTACCACTGTCATCAACTTTAGGCGCTGGGAGTTGGCCATTTTGTGGCGCATTATTAAGCCTCGCAGAATTTTCAAACTTGATCTCCCCATCCCTATCGAAAGAGTTGGCACCTTCAATAAAAGTCAGACTCCAGTCAGTGGCTTCAGCAGTGGCAATTGCTCCTGAAAAAATAAACAGTAACACGACTGCAAATGGATGCTTAATTGTATTAATCACGGGCTTCTACCTCCACCTGGCGGTTTACTCTCAAACAGTTGCCATTATCATTGTCACAATCTCCTGTTTCACAGGTTGCGCTACTGGTTATCCGATAGTGATTTACCGTATCTACTAGCATAGCGTTACAGGTCAAAGCGACTCTACAGGCATGAAAACCCGGCACATCCGGTACCGCCCAGTCACTGGTAGCAGCACAAATTGCAGTAGATGCATCTAAAGGGAACAGTTGTGCAAGGGCACTATCTGCGCCTGAGTTAGCCGCCGCTAACGCGCGGGTTCCCCATACTTCCAGATTTACCTGTTCATCGGCATCCTCAAGAACATTAATCAAAGCTGACGCCATTAAAAACATCACAGTAATCACAAAAATACCAATCACCAAGGCACTGCCCTGCTGCTTAGCTGGACTAGTAGTTGCAAACCCTTGAAATGATATTTGAGTACGTCGATTCATATTAGGGGACATTGACCACCTGCACTTGATGTTGATATTGGAACGCTTGACCATTGACCTCAAACTGCGGTGTTAACTGCACCACCGCGCTGTTAGCTAAGGTACCTGGGGTATAGGAAATAGGCCAAGCACCATTTATCACTACATTCTCCGCCATTAATGCACTACTAGCGTCGCCTCCCATTTGAACAGGAGTTGGCTGAGTCGCATTAAACATATTATAACCTTGGTAACGTCTGATATCGCCATTGACAAAAAAGCAGTAACTCACCGCATTATCCACCAAAAAGTAACGACTTCGTGGCGAGGCCTCACTAAAACGCACTAAACGGTCGAAAGTGACGGTTCCCGTATTTGGAGCAATATCTGGAACAAAACTAGTGATATCAAGCAAGCGGCTTTGCGCCCCTGTAGGTGTAGCAGAGTAGATATGCCCAGGCTGTAAAGGATAAACCAGCATTCGATGAGTAGCATTAATACCTTGAGATGGTGTCATTACTATCCCGGTCTCACTAGCAGCGCCAGGAGAAATGGGGATATCCAGATATGAAGCACTGGCCTGAATCGGCACGAATTCGATACATTGAAACGTTGCTGGATTAATAGTTACACGTAGACTATTCGGTACTGCATTGCGAAGTTCACGAGTCATACGTTCCATAACAAAGCGACTCTGACTAAGCACCTGATCGACTGAGGTCGACTCTACGAAGATGCGTGTACCTAGGATGACAAAACTACTGATTCCAAGCACCATAACACCAAGGATAATGATCACCATCACCATCTCAACTAGTGTAAACCCAGATGACTTAGATCTCCTTAAAGAACGCATCAGTAATTACTCCGAACCGCATTGTAAATTATCACCTCATTATTCGGCGTAGTCACGGCTATGGTGATTATCTTGGTATCCATATCGGAAGCATTAGGATAAGCAACTGTTACGTTAAGCTGATAATTAGGATATTCACTGCCATAGGTATTAACCGAGTTAAGCATTAAACTCGCTTGGGTTAAGCCATGATAATCGTCAACATCATTAAAGTTGTTTCGGTTCTCTCCGGGATCAGGCCCCAAATTGGCAGCAAGCGTGCACGCAAGCCCTGCGGGTAAACCTAGCACAGGCCTTACAGCCGCACCACAAGCGGGTACGCCGCCATTGGCATTGGTGTTTTGATCATAACGTTTGCTCCAAATCTCATTAAGAATAGAGTGAGCCAGCTCGGCGGAGCGCACCCTGTGCAAGGTCTCTGCAGCACGATCGGCTTGAGGGAATAACATACTGGTTAGCAAGACTAAGGCGATGCTCAATACTACAATGCCAACAACCAGCTCGATTAAAGTAAACCCTTTAGACTTATAAGATGGTGCTGAAAGTTTTGATAATTTCATAAAAGAGTTAACGCCCATGAATATACCCCTGACTCTCGATATTGATGGTCAAGGTCTCGTCGGCAATAACATTGATACATGTGCCACTACACCCCATATTAGAGATGCCAGAGATATTAAAGCTAACATTGAAGGTGTTATTGTCATCTGAGGCGCGCATCAAGCTAGCACCTCCCGAAAATGCTTGTTTAGCTTCCGTGCGGCTGGTTCCGGTACAGGTATTATTATCAAAACGGCGCAACTGATAACCGTCGGCATCGACATCGACTCGATAACAGCGGTCTTGATTATTCATCGCCAACAGCTGAGCTTTGCGTAACTCACTGATAAACTCGTCACGCAGGGTAAAGGCACTGTAACTAGAGCTAGTCATTAGACGTGGCAAGACCACCACAGAGAGAATGGCAATGAGCATGATAGTGGTGACTAGCTCTACTAGAGTAAAGCCCGCATTTTTTCTCATCTTTATACCGAAAGTTTGAATTGGGTACCACAAAACACTTACCGCTAAGTATGACAAAAAACTGTGATATTTTATATGTATATAATATCTATCGACTTAAAAATTGGTGTTTTGCTAAAGAGTGTTTATTTTGGAAGCTATAAACAAGAAAACCTCCAGTTTTAGCCAGAGGTTCAATTTTATGCACTAAATCTATTGTTAAGGTTATCGTCTAACAATCAGTACCAACAAGATTATAAGTAGGTAAAGTAATCACATCATTAGTTTCTGATGCTTCTGTATAGTCTAAACGGCAGTCACCATTTGGGGTTTTGCCTTTAGGTACGAACGTAATGGTAGACCCAGTTGAACGAACCCCCAGTCTTCTGTAGCTGCTGTACCGGCAGCAGTTATCTCTTCAAATTGCATATCCAATGCTATTTCAAGGTTCAAAATCGTAGTAACCTCAGCACCAAAGCTTTTGATATAGCCATAATCAAGCTCTATCGTCACGCCAGTTGCAAGCTCAACATCTTGATTATTTTCTGTTTCAACCCCCGCAATTGCAGCTTTCGAGAAAACGAGGGAGTTCGCTCCTTGGAGTGCAGCCTGCATACCGCTAAGGGTCGATTCTCTGGCATCAGACTGAAGATTAATAAACTTAGGAGCTGCCGTAACCGCTAAAATACCTAAGATAATGATCACCACTACCAATTCAATTAAGGTAAAACCTTGCTGCTTAATCTTATTCATACCGCATATTCCTCTAGTCTACGCATCCATGCAATATCTATTAATTCTAGTCAAATAATACCATCGTTAACAATAAAGCAACACATTGAAACGATATGGATAGTTATTGGAAGTAAATTAGAGGGTTATCAGGCGGAGAGAAAAGCTAAGCAGATTAAGGTTATTCAGCCAAAACCAATAGGCACAAAAAAGGCCTGCTTAGCAGGCCTTTAAGATTATACATTCTATTTAACAATCATCATCTGTCACTACATAGGTAGGAGCAGCTGTAGTTGATGTTGTTGGTGTATAAGTCACATAACATCTATTAGTCGTCGTTGTTGTGTTACCAAAACGAGCAGAACCAGCTTGATAAAGTTGCGCAGATTTCGCGCCATCATCACCTTCAGCAATATACCAATCAACAGTATCATCTTCATCGTTACTGATACTCAGATCCATAGCATTTGTTAATTGAGTAGCTGTTGATTGTAAGTAACCATAGTTTGTTGCAGCAGGAGTTCCCGTTCCAATATCAACCGAGCCTGTTGTTGAAGCATCTGCTGAACCTTTTTTCTCTTCAGCTGATATAGCTGCTTTTGAAAAAATAAGAGAATTAGCTCCTTGGAGAGCCCCCTTCATCCCATCTAGCGTAGACTTACGTGCATCGCTTTGAAGGTTTATAAACTTAGGTGCAGCCGTAACGGCAAGGATCCCCAAGATAATAATAACTACGACTAGCTCTATAAGAGTAAAACCATTTTGTCTTTTCATTCGATCATCCACTTAGCTTATAATAAGTAAAATACATTAACAGCTTGAAGCTTCTGGCATAGCTGAGAATTGAGGAATAGCCCCTTCAGCTGTAGACTCTGTATAGTTGAATCTACAGGTCGCTGGAGCCCCTGTCTGCCAAATAGTTGCAACGCCTGAATCAACAAAAATAATCCAATCAGCATTATTATCTGTCGCAATTGTAGGATCCGTTGCAGAAGTCCCGATGTTAAAATCTACATCT
Organism: Shewanella psychropiezotolerans; assembly: GCF_007197555.1. Taxonomy (NCBI): domain Bacteria; kingdom Pseudomonadati; phylum Pseudomonadota; class Gammaproteobacteria; order Alteromonadales; family Shewanellaceae; genus Shewanella; species Shewanella psychropiezotolerans. The sequence goes on along the minus strand of NZ_CP041614.1, from coordinate 437,530 downwards.
ATTGCATTTTCAAGTTCCGCTTGTAAGCCTTGCAGATAACCAAAGTTAGTTTTTGCCTTGGTACCTGTACCGATATCAACTCCTCCCTTTTCATCTGCTGAATCCGTAGCATCACCAGTCCAATATGCCTTAGCTCTCTTCTCACCACCAGAAATAGCAGCTTTAGAAAAAACTAAACTGTTTGCCCCCTGAATGGCTCCCTTCATACCTTGTAGTGAAGATTCACGTGCATCACCTTGTAAGTTAATAAACTTAGGTGCAGCTGTTACAGCAAGAATACCTAAGATGATAATAACGACCACTAATTCGATTAGCGTAAAACCATTTTGTTTTTTCATCTATCTACTACCTTTTCCTACTCTTTTAATCGCCACTTTCAGCAGCGAACATTAATTCTTAAATTAGCTCTTTAGCCATCAAGAGCTACATACTAATTTTAGTTAGTAAAACTAACTACCGTGCCCGTACCTGGGTTATAGGTGATCCCTTTACCCACATTCAAATCGGGAGTGGGTGTTGCAACCCCAGTTGATTGATCTAACGCTAAAGAAGCGACCTGATGATAAACACATAAATCGATACTATTTACAGTATCACCATTAAGATCTATTGCATTTCCACCGACTCCGTCTAAGAAGCGTACTGTGTAACGCTGATTACGGGCATCATCTGTGTATTGTACATTTCGCGGTGCACTCTGAAGAATGCTGTTAAACACTTGCTGACAACGATTATCATTCATAGCCGTTACGTCTGTGCCATTGGCACCAGTTCCTGTAGGGAAACCAAAACGTGTATCAAGAGACACACTCGTGCCATCTAAGATCACCGTATTGTTATTACGACCATCGACTTCCCACTGCGCACGCACAAAACCGACAGCGGTAGCAAGACCACCAGCAACACCATCTAAACTGGCATCTTCAGCGTCATCAGTGACATTGAGAAAACGTGGGATAGCGGTTGCGGCGAGCAAACCGAGGATCACTATTACAATCACAAGCTCTATTAAAGAGAAACCTTGCTGACGGCTTCGAGAGTTAGTCATAGTTAGCCCTTTATTACATTGCTCTTTCATTTGAATTCTCATTTGATAACTGACCTGCTTATCCATATAAGCCCCCATAGCATATTTTACAATTCTAACAGTTCGGTGAATTTTAGAAACCTATGAAACGACTCTATTTTCTCTATTCTTTGTCATTCGTCAAAAAAATTACGCGCCCGGTTGTCAGCTGATAACCAAGACGATCCAAGTTGTTAGCAACGTAGCTACAAACATCTCCCCCCTGACTAAGCGAAGATACAACTTGTTGTGACGCGGTATCCAAACCTAGTAAGCGATACCAAAGTTGTTCACAACCTGCAGAATCCAACTTATTAGGTAATGGCCAGCCTCCTGAGCTCATTTTAACAAGATTCATCTCTTCCAATTCAGTCACCTGATTATTAACGCTTATTACGCTACCAGTATCCCAATCCAGCCTCATCTCTTTGGGTCGACCTTGAGCTAACCATTGTGCCTTGATCATACCCAACACATTTAAAAAACGAGTATGATCGATCCGCAAGCCCTGAGCAGCTATATTATTCACCGAACCAAAATACCTAAAACCTAATACGCCTAGTAAGGCGAGCAACAAGACAATTGCTATCATCTTGCCATATAGTTCCAATAACTCTCCATCGGCTTTCTGCTGGCTTAGCATTAGGTTTTTCCTGCCTTATCCAGACAATTATCTAATTTCATCTACTTCCCGCCTTTTACCACGTTGAACATAACCCGCCAAAGAGCTAGGTAAATACCTGCTTTAAACTGGCAACAAAATCTACCTTCCACCTTTGACCACACTGAGCATATTCCACCATATGGCTAGATATATACCTGCTTTAAACTAGCAACAGAAGTTACCCTCCACCTTTGACCACACTGAGCATGTCCCATCATAAAAAGCTAGGTATATACCGGTTTAAACTAGCAACAGAAGTTACCTTCCGCCTTTGACCACGTTGACCATATCCCACCATATGGTTAGATATATACCTGCTAGCCCAAAGTTTACCTTCCACCTTTGACCACATTGAGCATATCCCACATGGGAAGATATATACCTAGTGCCAATATCAATACGATGCCCGCGACGAAGCCAATTAAGATAGGTTCAAGTTTAGCGGTGAGATTTTTAAGGTCGTAATCCACTTCACCCTCATAAAAGTCTGCGGCGTCGTTAAGCAACTGATCTATCTGACCTGTTTCTTCGCCGACTGCAACCATCTGTAGCACAAGAGGAGTAAACAATTCGCTATGATTCGATACCCGTAGCATAGAATCACCGGATTCTATGCCCCGGCGCATGGCAACAATTCGATCGTGCATGTAGGCGTTATCTACGGCATCGGCAACCAGGCTTAACGCCTGCGTCATGGGGACTCCGGCACTGAGCATCATGGAAAAACTACGACAATACCGGGATAAGGTAGAACGCTCAATAATGCTACCTACGGCGGGAATATGTAGCTTCCACCTATCCCATTGTTTCTCACCTTTCTCAGAATTGTGCCAGTAGCGAATACCGATAAATGCCCCTATGGCACCAACCAGCATGGCCGGCCAATAGTTTACAAATAGGCTAGATGTACCGATTAATAGCTTAGTTGCCCAAGGTAACTCTGCACCGAAACGAGAAAACATATCGGCAAATTTGGGGATCACCATGATGTTCAAGATCACCATAGCTATGGTGATGGCAATCAAGACAAATATTGGATAACGCATCGCGGCCTTAATCCGGCGCCGGGTCTCCTGCTCACGTTCGATATAACCCGCTAACTGCATAAAAGCATCTTCGAGTTTACCTGTGTTCTCCCCTACATGAACCATGGAGACAAACAGCGCATCGAACACATCCTGATGATGATTCATTGCCGATGACAAGGGCCGCCCGGCAGTTAACTGCTCAGAAATATCATCGAGGGCATCACGCATACGTTGAGAATGGGTCGTTTCTGACAGGCCAGCGATGGCGCGCAAAATAGGAATGCCGGAACGGGTTAAAGAATACATCTGTCTGCTAAAAATCTGTAGCTCGGAGAGACTCACCTTAGCTTTAAACAGTTCCGTCAGAGAGAAGTCTTGCTTCTCCTTAGTCTCAGTGAGCTCTAATGGAATAACCGAGCGAGACATTAGCTGATCTGCAGCAGCACTCTCAGAGGTGGCATCAACCACTCCTGTAACTTGTTGTCCCTGGGCGTCACGCCCTCGGTATTTATAGACTGCCATTAATTAATTGCCACCATCATTATTCAAGTCATTTCTTACACTACGGATAAGACTGCCACTAATATTTGCCATCATGATTATTCAAGTCATTTCTTACACTACGGATAAGACTGCCACTAATATTTGCCATCATGATTATTCAGGTCATTTCTTACACTATTGATTAACCATATCTACCGACAATGGAATTTGAGACTCGGTCACATCTTCGACTAGCTTGGCTACCTCTTCGATAGTAGTCATCCCCTCTGCCAGGTATTTAAGTGCAGATTCTGCTAAAGGAGTGAAATTAGGACTCTCTTTGGCCGCATTGGCAAAATTTTGTGGGTTACCGGACCGCATGGCTTCTACCATAGAATCATCTAATTCAAGGATCTCAAACACACCGATACGGCCACGGTAACCACTGCCATTACAGCTCTGGCAACCCGAGCCAATCTTTAATTTAGCCTGTGAGAAGTCCAAATGACTGACCGAGTTTAACCAGACACTGTCTTGCGCCGTTAGCTGATAATCAACGGAGCAATTCTGGCACACTCGTCTCACCAATCGTTGAGCAATGATGACCCTTAAGGCACTCGCAACTAAGTAGCTCGCCGCGCCCATATCGAGCAGACGCAGCGCACTCGTTACCGCATCATTGGTGTGTAAGGTCGACAACACGAAGTGACCGGTTAAGGCACCTCGAAGGCCTATCTCAACTGTCTCCTGATCTCGCATCTCACCCACCATGATGATATCAGGATCTTGACGTAGTGTGGTACGCAGCACATGGGAGAAGTCTAAGCCAATTTTATGATTGACCTGAACTTGGTTAATACGCGGTAGCTGGTATTCAACCGGGTCTTCAACTGTGATAATTTTTCTGTCTGCGGTGTTGAGCTCACTCAATATGCCGTACAGGGTGGTGGTCTTACCGCTACCCGTTGGCCCGGTCACCAATAACATACCGTGCGGGCGCTTAATCTGCTTTCGAATTCGCGCTAAAATCTCCGGCGGCATACCCGTTTCATTCAGAGTCAGTAAGCCAGCGGATTGATCGAGCAGACGCATCACCACAGATTCACCATGGTAAATAGGCATGGTCGACATACGCACATCGATCTGATGTCCTTTAATCTCCATATGAAATCGGCCATCCTGCGGCAGACGTTTCTCGGAGATATCCAGGCCAGCCATCAGTTTTAGCCTCAGAACTAAAGCCGCGGCAATACTCACTTCTGGCAAAATATTCTCATGTAATTGGCCATCGATACGTTGCCTGATACGTAGTACCTTCTCACCAGGTTCGATATGGATATCCGAGGCCCGCATCTGCACTGCATCTTCGAAGATGGACTGAAGTAGCTTGACGACAGTGGTTTCATTATCACTGTCACCCTCGGTGAAGCTGGCAAGATCAAACTGATCATCGGCGGCATATTCCTCTTCGAGCTTACCCGCAATCTGTGCTATCTCATCGGTACGCCTATAGAGATTATCGAAGGCGTCCAGCAGTTGACTCTCGGTCACCACGGCAATCTTCAATAACTTAGGCAGCAACTGCACCTCAAGGTTATCCATGGCCTGTAAGTCGGCCGGGTCGCTCATGGCAACCAAGACACTATCGCCATTATCTTCGACGACCAGCGCACGGTAACGTCTCGCTTGAACTTCTGGCAGCAAGGTGACGACTTCGTTGGAAATGGGGCGCTTACTGATATCGATAAATGGAATATTCAGCTGTTGAGAGAGAAATCGTAGCAGTTGCTCTTCAGTGATAGAGTTAAGGTCGATCAGTGTGCGGCCCAATTTTTTGCCACTACTTCTCTGCTCGGCTAACGCTTCCAGTAGCTGATCCTCACCTATGATCTGTTCCAGAACCAGAAGATCACCCAGACGCATCTTTAACTTCGGTTTCACTCGCTCTCTCCTAACTGGACTAGTCTATTTTCAATATATTCGCTCGCCTGCTTAGATAAGCCGTCTGCTGACAAGGCTTGTCTGTAGGCCTGCTTGGCTGAATCATATTTCTGCTGTGAATCCAAGGCATAGCCAAGCCCCATCCACCATCTAGCCTGACCGGCCTCTATGCGTAATAATTTTCGGTAACTTTCTTCGGCCAATTGATAGTTGTCGCTCTTCTGTGCCAAGCTAGATTGCATGGTCCATTTTTGCTTGGCCCGTTGGCTTACATCTGGGATCTGCTCCAGACTGGACATGGCCAACTTAATATCACCAGAGGCTTGCTGTACTCTGGCGAGCAAGAAGGGGTAATCGTATTCCTCGGGGAAAAGAGCCATGCCTTTTATCAGCATGTCACTGGCTGAGTCGAGACGACCCTGACCGTAATAAAGAGCCGCGAGCTTTCGTCTAGCCTTGTGCATCACTGGAGTTAACGCCAATACTTCGCTGTAATAGACGATGGCATCGCTTAGCAAGCCCTGATTCTCAGCTTCTGTCGCCAGACGATACCTTCTCAGAGCAAGCTGTTCATTGGAAACTTGCACTTCAGTGACTGCCATCGAACTGGGCTTAGATGCAACGGGGGAAACTCTAACGAGTGTAGGATTTTCGGTGGTATCAGGTTGAATAACAGGCTTAATTATATCCTCTGGAGCGGTTGTTCTCACTGGTTTTACATCACTATCGACCACTTTCAGATTTGCAGATAAAGGCTCTTCCGATCCTTCTATCGAAGATACTGATCCATCGCCTGATGTTACCGCTTGAACCGACTCAATCTCAACTTGGCTAGCTAGCTTACTAACCCTCGTTTCATCTTGCATTGAAGATGAAGGAGCATCTACCGCAACGACTTTAGCCTGCTCCAGTTGAGCATCTGATTCGCTACTCTGAACTTCTGTAATTGAAGTAATATCAGATTCTGCGACATTCGATAACTGATTCGATAGGGCATTTGATGACCCCTGCTGAGAATTAGACAAGGCTTGCCAGCTATACGCTATTCCAGATAGCAGTATAACGGAGACAATCGCCAGCAATATCCAAGGTAGCTTTGAGGCAGACTTAGCCTGATATTGTACTGGGGCAACGTTTAGGTTTTCCAGATCATGGGATTGCTGACGTTTATCCAGATCTTTAAGCATAGAATTGATAACGCTCATACACTGGCTCCATAAAATAGGTGTACCCCTAGCCCGCTAGTCACAGATATGAGGCTCAAGCTCATAAACCAAAACCATCTAGCCCTATAGCTAAGTTTAGTATCTTGAGTGTCAATGATGGCGCCTTTAACGTGACGGTATTCGACTCGCTTGGCACCCTCACCAAAACTCAATAACAGGGCCTTGTGAGCTAAAATATTTATCAATCTGGGGATCCCTTTCGATGCAGCTGCCAACACTCGCGTATTTTTATGGTCAAATAATGGCTGACCCACACTGCCTGCGACTGATAGCCTGTGCTGAACATAGGCATCGGCTTCATCCAAGGTCAGTGGGCGCAGGCAGTAACTGAAGGTGATCCTCTGTCTCAACTGCCTGAAACTGTGTTGATTTAATCTTTCATCCAACTCAGGCTGAGCAAACAGCACCACCTGTAGCAACTTGCGACTCTCGGTCTCTAAGTTTGTGAACAGGCGCAGTGCTTCCAGGCTCTCATCGGGAAGGGCCTGAGCCTCATCCAAAACCAGTACAATTGAATGGCCATGGGCGCACAGAGCAAGCAATTGTTGCTGTATAAGTCCGGTAAGTTGTATCTGATCGATATCGGCGGAATATTTAAGCCCCAGTTCTAGCGCAACGGCCCAACGCAATTCCGCCGGAGATAGATAGGGGTTAGGTAGATAAGCACAATGAAAGCGCTGTGGTAGCTCATTGATCAACTTGCGGCAGATGAGGGTTTTTCCCGTACCAACCTCGCCGGTCACCTTGATAAAGCCTTCACCCGTCTGCAACGCAGTCTGTAATACCTGCAACGCCTCGACATGAGGCGCGAGCCCAAAGAAAAACTCGGTATTTGGGGTAAGTGAGAAAGGCGTTTCCGCTAACCCAAAATGTTGCAGGTACAAAATTTACTGCCCTTGTTCTGTTTCATCTTGCGCTTCTGGATACCAACGATCTAACAGTTCTTTAGAGCGCTGTAGCTCCTTCTTCCAGGTATCGGCACCCACTACGGTAGGTTTTAATAAGATAACCAGTTCCGTTTTTTTCAATGATTTAACACGGTTCGTAAACAGTTCACCAAGCAGAGGAATATCGCCTAACAATGGAACCTTGGAGACCAATTCTATATTCTCACTCTTCATCAAGCCACCAATCACCACCACATCACCACTTCTGGCCATGATAACGGTATCCGATTCACGAATATCACTCTGTGCCAAAGGTAGCTCCAATGTGCTATTAGAGATTTTAATCGTTTTAGTCTGCTCCTTGATATCGATAACCGATGGGTGAATATGCAGTAATACATTACCCTCCCCATCGATCTGTGGCGTCACATCCAGAGCGATACCGGAGAAAAAGGGCGTCAATTCGACTTCAGGTGTCGTTATTGGTGTAGTGCCAGCAACAGTAGTTGACGATACATCGGTCACAAAATACTCATCGGTGCCCACCTTAATAACGGCCTTTTGATTATTTAATGCCGTAACACGAGGACTCGATAGTACATCTACATCACCTTGGGTATCGAGCAGACTGATCATGGCGGTAAAATTGGTACCCGATAGCTTGAGTGAAGTCACCCCGCCAATCACGCTGGTGATCTGATCCGATAAACCTTCTCCAGCAGGTTCCGATGTATCAAATTTAATATCGGTATCACCCACATGGCCTAAGACATTCTGCCAATTGATCCCTTGCTGATAGCCATCAGATAAAGTGACTTCTAAGATCTTAGCCTCTATGATCACCTGCCGCTGTAGATGAGTCTCGGCAGTTTTCAAGAAGGTGCGTACCTGCCTCAACTCATTTGGATATGCTCGAACAGTAACTAACCCTGCTTGGGGAGTAATAACGACCTGACGCCCACCACCAGTGTTGCCCACAATCGATACCAAGGTCTTTTTTAGCTCTCCCCAGAAATCACTCTTAGTCGTCGAGCGAATGAAGGTACCATTAGTCGTTTCATTACTACTATTACTACTCGAACCAGAACTGTTATTGGACGAGCTATTACTGTTATTACTGTTGCTGTTGCTATTGTTGCTACCCGAACTCGAATTGTTATTATTATCTGAAATACGTCCCGAGTTCACCGACGTCAAAGACAGACCATGGCGCTCCATGTACAGGTAATTCAATGGGAATGTCTCGGTGCGCATACCGGCGGGATAGATACGTAAAATTCGCCCCACACGACTGACTTCATAGCCGTAGATATCTTCGACGACTTGTAGCGCCTCGCTCAATGTGACCCCTTTTAACGACAAAGAGATATTACCGCTCACATCAGGATGCACGGCAACACTCAAGGGTGTACCTTGTACCAAACTGGGGAAAAATACCTTAGCATCAACGTCATGAGCAGACACATCGAAACGGCGCTCGGCTTTCCGGCTCGGTGCTAATCCTGCAAGTAACTCAGCAGAAGCGAGTTCCTTCTGAATAGACTCAGGCATTTTCGCTGGAGGAGGCGTGCCCTGTTTACTAGATTCTGTTTGTACCGACTCAGCCAGTGCCTCTTTAGCGGCCACCGGCTCTGGTCTATTGGTTGTTTGACACGCAACCAATAACAGAGTTAACAGAGGCGTAATAATTTTTAGCGCATTCATTTGTATTTAATTTTCCTTTGACTCTGTTATCACTTGGAACATGGTGAGTTTACGACCATCTGATAATGAAACTGAATTAATCTCAATAGCAGTGATATTCACCCCTTGTACCCGATCCCCGACTTCGAAGATTTCATTATTAATCACAGCGCGGGATACAGGTCCAGCCTTGATCACACTATTGAGTATCAAGTCACTGCTATGACTCGAAGCTACAGACGCGATAACCAGTGCCCCATAACCCGGCCTTGTCGGATCCCTTAATGTCTCAGCCTGAGTGCTAGTCACAAGCAACATCAGCAATGCAATGAGCGGGCTAACCTTGAGTAGCGACACTGATAAAGTCCTTATTTATGCTTAAGGTATAAAGTTCCAGCACGACACTCGCAATTGGATACTCATCGACCTTATAATCTATTTCTTTCCAATACAGCTTGCTGGGCATTCCCTCTACGGCTTCGATAAACTTAAGCACCGAAAAGTAATCTCCCTCCAGAGTCAGACGGATCCCATGACTGTATAGATTCATCTTCTTATCATCCCCAATGGCGAGCAAGGGAGTGGGTGCTATCGATTTGAATTCGTGCAGTGTGATGCCAGTGACTTTCCCCAGCAATTCACTCAATAACGCAGGCATATGATTAGCGGGAACCATATCTACCATCTGAAAAGATAGCTGATCATCTAAATCGGCATCTTGCCGCTTCAACACCTTCAAACGCTTGTTATATTCATCATTAGGATTTTGCGCTAATCGCTGCTGATACAGATCAATCTGCTGCAATGAAATCTTATTCTCACTGGCGATAGCTTTATTCTGCCTAGCAAGAGACTGATGCTCTAACAATAATGACTCTAACGGGAGGTAGCACAGCATACCTATCACAATCAAGGCCGCACTCGCCACCATGACTCTTTCTCTTTGGGTCAGTACATCAAATCGAGCGGCCCATTCATTCCATTGCTGCTTCACTTGGCCTCCTCGGTTTCCGCCTTGCTGGTCAAGGTAAATGCTAACGGTTTACCCTCACCCCGACTCATTGCCATCGCCGCAAATGCGTGACCTTTCAGAGTTTCTGTCGACTTTAGGCGTTCAACCCACAGAGGAACGCTATTGGGCGCCGAGCTAAAACCCTCGAAGATGAATTCATTATTTTCAACTCTGATGCGGTTGAGCCAGATATTGCTATTAGCTACACGAGCGAGATCTTTAAATAACATAGAGTATCCATGACTCGTAAGCGCTTCTCGCTGACTCAGCTCACCTATGAGCATCTGCTTGAGTTCAATTTGCTGAGTGAGAAGTTCCACTTGGTCCACGAGTTCGGCATCGGGTGCACGTTTTGCCATTGCCGCTTCGAGGGATTTTTTCTGCTTATCCAGGTTAGATTTTTGCTTAGCAAGTACAAGCTTATCGGCCTCGAGTCCTGACACTAAGATGTAGCTCGCTGAGCTTGCCATAGCAAACAGAACAAGCATAAAAACCAATACCTGAGCCAAACGCTTAAAGCTAAGCCTTTGCACCGGAGGCAACAAGGTATCTGAATACAGATTGACTCTCGTCTTCAACGTCATACCTGCACTCCTGATTCTCTGGACTCGTCACGGTGAAACTCACCACAGGTCAGCAGGGCAATCTTAGCCTCAACGGTATCAACAGGAATCGCATTGACCTTCTGGTCAAAATTGGCACTCACTAATTCAGAGAGTTTATCGACTTGACCATTAATCAATAGTTCAATCGAAACCACAGGCGCCTGACGCAGTTGACTCTCGAAATAATCCATAGAACGCTGTAGTTCTAAACTTAAACTATCGGCCATCCCCATGGCTAAATCATCGACGCTAACGGTATCTAACTTGTCAAAGCCCCGCACGCGTCGCTGCATATAAAGCTGCCCCTGTTTTACTACGGTCAGCAATAATTCCTGCCCGGGGGTATGACACAAAACCAACTTGGCTTGATTATCTTTGGCAAAGAGGCTGGTAACAGCCATCTCTTCGATGCTTATGCCTAAAACTTGCATATGATGCTCTTGAGCTGCTAATACCATAGCGGATAATCTTGCCTTCTCGGCAACGACAACACTTAACTTAGCACTATTGGGCAAGGGTGAATCAAAGTAATCAATATGGATATCGGTTACTGCGTGAGTCACCATATCTTTGACCGACCAAAGTAATGCCTGAGACATCTCACTGGGCTCTACGTTGGGTTTGTCGACAATTAACAATTGATAAAATGAAGAACTCAAGGTGATGTGCAGCTTGGCGGGTTTGAATTGCTTAGCAATCGAGGCAAACACACCGGACCAATTTGAACCATTAAACGCAAATTCGTGAGTAATACTTTCGGTTTCAACGCCCTCGCCGACATGAGGTTCGGTTTCGATAGACGAGATGACATCAGGGTGCTTAGCTTGGTACACGACAAGCTTATCCTGACAAACGTAGATGCCAAGCTCGAGTTTCGACTGCTTGTTTTGCCAGAAAGCCAATCTAGTTAAAAGACTTTTTTCCATTTAAAAAATGTCCATAATCTCATTTATCATATGCCAACTCATACCTTAGATTTAAAGTATTGGAATCCATAAAACTTGAGCTATATTCGCGAAGTGACAAGATGGTGCCCATCAATAATCAACAAACCAAGCAAGCGTCAAAATACTTACACTCATTGTAGCGGCTAATCTGCTAATTTTATAGAAAAAACACAGAATGAAACGTTCACCGAGTGATTTGTATCATCTAAGCTGAAATTTCACACTCCCCAAGCTAAACATGAAACATTTGTTAAACAAGTTGACTGAGGGGGAGTTTGATTTTTGGCCAAGTCAATATTTTGTACCTTGGTTTATATTTCTTCAACTGGCTCACTGAACAAGTTTCCCTGTCCGGCACTAACACCTAAAATTTTCAGGGTCTGCCACTCCTCGAAAGACTCTATTCCTTCGGCAAAGACCTGAACATCAGTTCTATATAAACCACCGATAAGACTTCTCACAAACAACTGATTTTCTTGACGAAGATGTATTTGAGTCACGATTGAACGATCCAGTTTGATCAGATCGAAATGACACTCTTTGATGTATTGAGTACTGACTACCTGCTGCCCCACGCGGTCGACGCATAAGCTTGCGCCCATTTTCTTAATCATATCGAGTCTGGATTTTAGCTGCTCCTTATGATGCACGACTATATCCTCATTGATCTCGAAAATCAGCCAGGGAGTGAGATGTCGATACTCTAACAGGGTCGTTTTAAGCCAGCGGATAAATGCCCTACTCATCAGGGTGTCTAAGCTGAGATTGATGCTGAACTTAGTGGTTCTGCCCTTAGGATCACAGAGGAGATCGAACAACACGGTCTCAATAACCTGACGTTCAAATTGAGGTGTCAGACCACATTTTATCGCCATAGGTATATACAGCGTTGCTCTAACCAGGTTGTTTTTATTGTCACGTATTCGACTGGATATCTCTAAGTGGTGAGTTTCCATATCACTGTCGACCACAGGCTGGGAAAAGACCACTAAACGTCTATTTACCAGAGCATACTCGAGAAAGCTGCGCCACCTAACAGACCCCTTCGCCAACTCCTCATCCACGGCCCCTTTATCATACATAAACCAGCCACTGGTTCCCTGAAACTGAGCCGCCCTAAGGGCTCTCTCTGACTCATCGAGTAACTGCTCCTTACTGTCACCGACTTTAAAGTAGGCTGCACCTATGTGGAAAAAATCTTCGCTGTTCTCTGTCTCGGGTACGTTTTGACTCAAGCACACCTTGAGTAATTTAGCGGCTAATTTTTCAACGTCTTTTAAAGAGATTTGAGGAACGACGATGGCGAACTGATTGAAAGAACGACGAGAAAAAATACTGTTAGCCTGACTGTCCAAGATCTGATTAATATCGCTAATCGTCTGATGCAACATCTCATCTATAGAGTCATCACCAAGCTCTTGCTGCAGCAGATCCATATCTTCCATCTCGAGTAAAAACAGCACACCAGGAGCCATCATACCTTTATCGTTACTCAAGGCGTCGAGACGATTCTTGAGAAATAGCCGATTTCCTATCCCAGTTTCCGGATCCAAAAACGTATTTGAGCGGATAAATTGATCGAATCTAGCTCTATGCTTCTCTGCATCATCTAGCTCTAATAATAGATGTGTCAGGGCACGATTTATCATTCTCGGCCTGCCATCTCCTCTCTCGGCTAAGGCCTTATCATATTCATTCTCTAGAATCAGTTTACTGCGCACTGCCAGATCTTCTATGCCCTGTAGCTGTATCGATAACCATCTGTGGCCGAAGAAAACAAACACAGAGATAGAAAGTAAGCCAATAACTAAGATGGAGAATTCATACCAGGAAAGTGAGTACATTTTAAATGGCTGAGGTAAGGTGATCACTAAGATGAGATTGTCAGCCTTGAGCAGCTGCCTCTCATAGGTGATCATCCCTGCACCAAGTTTTTCAGGTCCATACTCGTAGAGTATTTGACCTTCGGCGCGCAAGGTCAAACTCACAGTGTTATACGCGGTTAAGATGGAGGGGAGCCAGGTAGAGAGTGCTTTATTGTTCTCATGCTCATAATGATGAATGAGCATAGACTCGAGTTCAGTTACCTTCTGCTGTTGAAATTTATAGGTCAATTGCGTGAAGCTGACTAGGGCAACAAGCAAAAATATAAATGCAACGGCTGCCAAAGAAAGTAGCCAAAAGCTGGTCAATTTATTAGTTAAAAGTCGTGTCAGTTTCATTATCCGCTTCCTGCAGAATTTATTATTCTTATTAAAATCGAAAGCGAGCCTAAGCTTATGACAACTGAATTCGATTCATCGTTTAGAAAGTCGTTTAACACTAATGTATAAAATCAGCATATAAAACCAGAAAATGAGCTCTATCTAAAATTCCACAATACAAACAAATCCCCCTCGCTACAATCTTTGAATGATTTTCAAGCAGAAGATCAAATTGAATGGCCTAAGATTACAAAAACAAAAAAGGGCCCAATGGCCCTTTAAATACTACCCAAACAAGCTTAGCTCATGTAGTTTTCCGGTAATTCAGTAATCACAGCAACACCCGAATCGATTGCCGCTTGGGCCACGGCTTTAGCCACATTCGAGAGTAGACGAGGATCCATAGGCTTAGGGATCACATAGTCAGGACCGAAGCTCAAGGACGTCACATCCGGATACGCAGCGAGTACAGATGCTGGAACCTCTTCTCTCGCTAAGGCTGCAATGGCGTGTACAGCTGCAATCTTCATTTCATCATTGATTTTCGATGCACGCACATCCAATGCACCGCGGAAGATAAATGGGAAACAGAGTACATTGTTCACTTGGTTAGGGTAGTCACTACGTCCCGTACCCATGATCAAATCATTACGAACATTATGAGCTATTTCTGGTCTGATTTCGGGGTCCGGGTTTGAACAAGCGAAGATTACCGGCTTTTCAGCCATCATGGCGACGTCTTCAGCGCCCAGCACATCGGGACCCGATAGGCCTAAGAAGGCATCGGCGCCCTTAATCACGTCTTGCAGAGTACGCTTGTCAGTATTATTAGCAAATAATGCCTTATACTCATTAATATCTTCACGGCGAGTGTGGATAACGCCTTTTCTGTCGAGCATATAAACATTTTCACGCTGCACGCCACACTTAACCATCATGGTCATACAAGCAATTGCTGCCGCACCGGCACCCATACAAACAATGACAGCTTCTTCGATAGACTTACCCTGGATCTCTAAGGCGTTGATCATACCTGCGGTGGTCACAATTGCCGTACCGTGCTGATCGTCGTGAAAAACGGGGACACTACAGCGCTCAATAAGCGCCTTCTCGATCTCGAAGCACTCTGGCGCCTTGATATCTTCCAGGTTAATTCCACCGAATGTATCGGCAATCGCTTCAACCGTATTGATAAACTCTTCTGTTGTACGATGCTTAACTTCAATATCTGTCGCATCTATGTTCGCAAAATGCTTGAACAGCAGCGCCTTACCTTCCATCACCGGCTTAGAAGCCAATGGGCCTAAGTTACCTAGACCTAAGATAGCCGTACCATTGGTAATCACAGCGACGGTATTGCCTTTGGCTGTATAGCGATAAGCATTATCCGGGTTCGCGGCGATTTCCCGCACAGGCTCAGCAACACCCGGGCTATAAGCCAGGGAGAGATCTAAACTAGTTTCGGCAGGTTTCGTCAGGCTAACTGCAGTTTTTCCTGGTACGGGGAACTCATGGTAATCGAGGGCTTGTTGGCGAAGATCTGACATTTTTTTAATCCTGAAAATGCGTCGGGTTAACTTATCTATGAGGTCTATTTTAGCAAGAAATCAGGTCCACCTTATTTGGTGCTCACCTAAGGGGCTAAAGTGGGTACGATACTTTAAATGTCACACTTTTTAAACAAGATATTAGTAAAATTCAACTGAAGCCTGCAATTGTCGCTCTAAGGTCTGTTTTGCAAACTTATCTGTGATGGATGGGAGGCGATCAACTGCCATTTTTTGTAGGAATAATACAACGTACCACGGGCAATAACTGAGGTTTCAAGCAGTTTCAGGTTCAAAATGTTGCTAAACTTACTAGAATCTTCTCTAGGTATACCAATATAGAATTTGTTATCCAAAATTAACCATAAATGCTGACCCTTTCTTTCAAAACCGGTCACAACACCTCTTACCTCTCCCCAGTGGTTTAAATCATCACGCGTTAGCTCATCGACTGACCTAGCCCGATAATCTGGATGAGACCAAAGGCCTAGCTTTTCATCTCGCGCTGTCAGTTCGACATCGTTGAAACATTCCCAAAAATAGTCATTCTGATACACATGAGTCTTCGCCAATCCCATTTGTAACAAAATTTCCTGTAAGTGCTCCCCGGTTTCCGTATAGACATAAGCTAAGGTTCTCCCGAAAGGATCGAGTTTCTTACGATCGAAAAATAAATTGAGCCTTTGGCCTGGTTGCAGTTTTCTTTGTAAAAAATGGCGCGCCTCTTGGGCATAGGGCTGTGACAGTTCGGGGGATTGAAAGTCTATCTCCGGTGAATCGATGCCAATCAAACGCACCAAACGACCATCCTTCAAGGTAAGTGTGTCACCATCGTTGACATATTCAAGCTCAACTTGCTCATCAAAACTTTGTGGCACACACAGGCTTTCTGATGCGAGAGTATCTTGGATATAAAGCGATTGAATTGTTATGAATACAAACAGAGCAATTGACGCCATTCTCTGCTGGATCTGCGCTCTGTGAAAAATCGGACTCAGCCTTAAATTAATCATCACAGTATCCCCTCAAGCAGAGCCACGTTTGCATTGGTGCAACCTAGCAGTACTAATTCGTAGTACTAGAGGAATATAACAGATTAATCAGGAGTAGGCAGAGATAAGACTAAAAACAAAAAAGGCACCATATAGGCACCTTTTTTGTTCGATATAAAAGAACTTTTAAGTAAAAGTTACTTCTTACCAAGAGCACCGAAGCGCTTGTTGAACTTATCGATACGTCCACCAGTGTCCACAATTTTCTGTGTACCAGTGTAGAATGGGTGACATGCACCACATACGTCCAAGTGCAGTGACTTACCTGCAGTTGAATTTATCTTGATAACGTTACCACAAGTACAAGTTGCAGTGATTTCTGCATAATCAGGATGAATGCCTGTTTTCATTTGGATTACCTCAAGTTGAAGGCCATGTCGCTCTTCCAACCCGAAGTCGGACACCACATGCGGTTAATAGAATATTCAGGCGCAAAATACTACAGGGTTTTAAAAAATATGCAAGAGGCAAAACAAACCGCTTCACAATTGCATTCTATGTATGTGATTTTTCTCTAATCTTGTATTACCAGCAGGCACGCAGTGCCGTCCTCGAAGGCGCAGCCGCTCTAAAAGCCTAGCGTTCGTCTCGGCTCTATACGTCTATAACGCTTCAAACGTTTGCTTCGCCATCTTAGGGTTCGAATACTTGTCCCTCAATCCATGCGAAGGACAGCGCAATGAGGCATCTGCCCGCAGGCCACCGATTTCACCTTGGTTGAAAGCCTTTGGGTTTGCTTCAAAAATGGCAATCATGGCACCGTAGGTGCTTATTCCCCACTCTTTCCCATGTTCAGTCCCAATGCGCCAGAGTGTCATTTCAGGAGTGTAAGAGAGTGTGCAGGATTTATCGATCAATGTATCCCGATATTGTGCTGATTTTTTACCCTGAGTAGTGGGAAGCTGAGTCGACATCTGACTCATGGTTGCGATCTTATAGCTTGAACTCGGCGCTTTCGATGATCTGTTCTCGACACTTAGGTGAGTGGCCGAAGACTTGACGGCAAGTTCCTGTGGTAACTGCTGCCCCTTAAACAAGGTAAATACTTTCACATCTCGCCATTTGTTGACCCGATACTCTCTGATCACTAAGGTTGCGCTCGGATCCACTACGTCTTCGACACCTGTCACCAACAAGAGAAAATTATTGATAGGCTTAACCATTAGCCTTTCTTCACCACTCGTCTGGCGGACAACAAACTGCATCTTGTCCAAACTGGCATCCTGAGAAACGATATTTAATCTGAATTTTGGATAGCCACCTAAAATAAATTGCTGTTCATTGATACTTACGTGGGAAATTTGTGCATCAGCATAACCAACCCCGATGAAGGGAGCTGTGATAAAAAGGATCAAGCACAGTGTCACTTTTATAATTATTTTCATTGAGTTAATTCCTTTTCTATACCTATTGGCATTATATAACAGTAGCCCTAATCGATCAGCCTAGGTACACTGTTTTATTCTTTGCTCTTTGATTAAGCCTGTCTGTCTATGCCCCTGTTCGTTGAGGTTGCTCTTCCCGTTCCTATGCGACAAACCTTCAGTTATAACGTACCTGAATCTGTCACATCTGTGCCTAAAAAGGGCATGAGAGTCAAAGTTCCATTCGGTCGTCAGCAGTTAATAGGTCTAGTCACTAAAACTAGCGATACATGTAACTTAGCACCTAATCAAATAAAATCTATCCTTGAACTGCTAGATGACGAACCTTTACTGCCTGATTCTCTTTATAAACTCACTGCGTGGGCGGCTAGATATTATTTCTGTAGTTTAGGCCAAATGCTGTCTCAGGCCCTTCCCGTCGCACTCCGTAAAGGCGCCGAAGTTAGCGCTGAAACCACAACATTTTGGTCCATGACTGCCGCAGGAACGGCTGCCTCGTTGGACACGCTAAAACGAGCTCCGGCACAGAAGAAGGTGATGGAAGCGCTACTCGCAGCTGAGATGACTCAAGAAGAACTCACCAGTTTAGCCCTGAGTAAGTCGGCAATTAAGGCCTTACAAGATAAAGGCTGGATAGCTAAAGATGAGCGCAGGAACCAGATAGATCTCAGTTGGCGAGACAATCTTGAGCTAGGGGAAGAGCCATTGACGCTCAACCCCGAGCAGGCAATAGCAGTCGCGACCCTCAATCAGCAATCAGGCTACCACTGCACCTTGCTCGAAGGCATCACAGGCTCAGGCAAAACTGAAGTTTACCTCTCCTTACTCGAATCTGTACTCAAACAAGGAAAACAGGCACTAATACTAGTTCCTGAGATAGGCCTGACACCTCAAACCATCAGTCGCTTCAAGAGCCGCTTCAAAGTTAAGGTCGCGGTCATCCATTCAGGATTAACCGACAACCAAAGATTAGCGGCATGGCGTCAGGCAAAAACCGGCGAAGCCGCCATCATCATAGGTACACGCTCGGCGCTCTTCACCCCTATGGCTTATCCCGGGACGATAATTTTAGACGAGGAGCACGATTCAAGTTTTAAACAACAGGAAGGTGTCGGCTATCATGCTAGGGACCTGGCAGTCATGCGTGGGCATCTGGAGAAGATCCCTGTCTTACTCGGTACTGCAACGCCATCACTGGAGAGTCTGCAAAATGCACTCAGCGGACGCTACAAGCACCTCGAATTAGGCCAACGAGCGGGCAACGCCGAGAAAGTCCGTCAGGGCATTATCGACATCAGCAACCAGCCCCTGAAAACAGGTCTGTCCCATGCTCTGCTCAACGAGATGCGGATCCATTTAGATGCCGGTAACCAGGTGCTCCTGTTCCTCAATCGCAGAGGGTTTGCACCCGCCTTACTATGCCATGAATGTGGCCATCTCCATGAATGCGATCGCTGCGACGCCTTCTTTACCGTACATCAATCTCTGGGTGAGATTCGTTGCCATCATTGCGGCAATCATTACGCCATTCCACGTCAATGTCATAAGTGTGGCAGCACCATGTTGATGGGCCAAGGTGTCGGCACTGAGCAGCTCGCCGAGGCATTGGAAAAAGAGTTCCCTAAATATCCAGTGGTTCGCATCGATCGCGATACCACCAGCAGAAAAGGCGCACTCGAGGCCCACCTTAATGCTATCCATAAGGGGGAATATAAGATACTGGTGGGTACTCAGATGCTAGCTAAGGGCCACCATTTCCCAGACGTCACCTTAGTCGGCTTGCTCGATGTCGATGGCGCCCTGTTTAGTGCCGACTTCAGAGCACCGGAACGTTTCGGGCAACTCTATACCCAAGTTTCAGGACGAGCGGGACGTGCCAGAAAACCAGGCACAGTCCTGATGCAGACACATCAGGCCAATAACGCCATTTTACGTGAACTCATGCATAAAGGTTATGGCGAGTTTGCCAGAGCACAGCTTAATGAACGTAAACAAGCACTATTACCACCGGCCTGGCATATGCTGTTGATACGCGCCGAAGCCCATCAGGCCATAGATGCCGATAACTTTCTTTCCCAAGTGGCTCAATTTCTCCCCCAAAACGATGAGTCCGAAGTTATAGGTCCCATGCCAGCGCCTATGGACAAAAAAGCCGGGAAATTCCGCAGACACCTGATTTTTCAGACTAAATCAAGAAACCAACTGCAACAGGCATTCGAACATGCACAGCCTCAAATTGAAGCTCTGCCGCTGGCTAAGCGTTGTAAATGGAGCTTAGACAGAGATCCACAAGATCTGCTGTAGGCTAAATTAACCTGAATTAACATAAAAAAATGCAATTTAATTGCCTCAGAGGATAGCAATTGACCACCAGTAGCGGCTAAAATATGCGGTTATCCCTAAATCTTTTTATCATTAGTAAGTAGCAATTAAACGCCAATGAAATCACATATTCAATCTTTGCTCATCCAAGCCCTAGACGTCCTTAAACAACAGGGGATTATCCCTACTGATTTCGAAGCTCGAATTCAGGTGGACCGAACAAAAGATAAAACCCATGGTGATTTCGCTACCAACCTGGCAATGATGCTCACTAAGATTGCCCGCAAGAACCCAAGAGAGATAGCTCAGCTCATCATAGACAGCTTGCCTCAAGACAGCCAGGTGGAAAAAGTTGAGATCGCGGGTCCTGGATTTATCAACTTCTTCATCGATGAAGATGCCTTAGCGAATCAACTGATGGCAGCACTAAAGGATGACCACTTAGGCATCAGCCTACCAGAGCAGCAAACCATAGTCGTCGATTACTCTTCGCCAAATTTGGCCAAAGAGATGCATGTTGGCCACCTACGTTCGACCATCATAGGCGACAGTGTGGTACGTGCCCTGGAATTCCAAGGCCATAAGGTGATACGTCAAAACCATGTGGGTGACTGGGGAACTCAGTTCGGCATGCTACTGGCCTATATGGAAGAGTTACGCGCTAAAAATGGCGAGCAAGCTCAGATGGAGCTTTCCGATCTCGAAACCTTCTATCGCGCCGCGAAAGTACGTTTCGACGAGTCGGAAGAGTTTGCCGTTCGTGCCCGTAAACTTGTGGTGTCACTGCAATCAGGCGATGAATACTGTAACAAGCTGTGGCGTGAATTTAACGACATTTCCCTTAAACATTGCCATGACGTTTATACGCGTTTGGGCGTGAGCCTGACCCGTGAAGATGTGCGTGGTGAGAGTGCTTACAACGCAGAGCTGGCTGAAGTAGTTAAGGAATTAGATACACAAGGGCTCTTGTCTGAAAGTAATGGCGCTAAAGTCGTCTTTCAGGATGAGTTTAAGAATAAAGAAGGCGAGCCCCTACCCGTTATTATACAGAAAGCGGACGGTGGCTACCTGTATGCAACCAGTGATATGGCGGCGATGCGTTACCGCTCAAACGTGCTAAATGCAGACCGGGTGCTCTACTTTGTCGATCTACGCCAGGCACTACACTTCCAGCAAGTCTTTAAATTAGCCCGTAAGGCAAACTTTGTTCGTCCGGAACTCAGCCTAGAGCATATGGGCTTCGGTACCATGAACGGTGCAGACGGACGTCCATTTAAGACTCGCTCCGGTGGTGTGGTTAAATTAGTCGACCTTCTGAATGAAGCCGATACCCGTGCATTGGAACTGGTTCGTAGCAAGAATCCAGACATGGATCAGGCGGAACTAGAAAAGATAGCCAAAGTGGTCGGAATAAGCTCAGTCAAATATGCCGATCTATCTAAGAACCGCACCAGCGATTACATTTTCAGCTTCGAGCAGATGCTAAGCTTCGAAGGTAATACCGCACCTTACCTGCTTTATGCTTACACTCGTGTAGCCGGTATCTTTAAGCGTGCTGCAGATATAGACCTAAGCGATGCTAAGATCGTATTGGCACACGACAAAGAGAAAAATCTGGGCAATAAACTCGCGCAATTTGGTGAGGTTCTGTCTCGTATGGTAGCAAAGGGGCAACCCCATGCCATGTGCGCTTACCTATTTGAACTTGCCGGTGCCTTCTCTAGCTTCTATGAAGCCTGTCCGGTTCTGGCTGCAGAAACCGAAGAACAGAAGAAGAGCCGCATGCTAATTGCACAACTTACGGCTAAGACACTGAAACAAGGTCTCGAGCTACTTGGTATTGAAACCTTAGACCGCATGTAACCAGACGGTATTTCAATACTATGACAAATCGCGATTACGCTAATAGAAAGCCAGCCAGGAAAGGTAAGGCAAAACCCAAAACGATACGTAGAAAGAGTCAGGCGCCTGCGCCCAGACGCTTTCCGCTGGTTTTGTTGCTGGTGACCCTAGGCCTAATCACAGGCTTCGGTTACTTCCTCTGGACCATCAACAACAGTGCTGAAGAGCTTGATGAAACAAAGGCTCCTGTGGTTGAGCAAACTGATATCAAGCTCACTCAAAAGAAAGATCCTAAGGCTCTTCCTCCTAAGCCTGAAGAGAAATGGACCTATCAACAGGAACTGGTAAATAAGCAAGTTGAAGTCGATATTCCCGAGACCGCTGTCCAGACTCACCTCTATCAGATGCAATGTGGCTCTTTCAGGACCCAAGCTCAAGCTGAGCAGATGAAAGCGGTCATCGCCTTCCAGGGACTAGAATCCGACATTTCTAAAGTAAGAGGTACCACGGGTGACTGGTATAAGGTCAGCCTAGGTCCATACGAGCGCAAGCGTCAGGCCGAAAAACATAGACACATCTTACAGAAAGCTGGCATCAATGGCTGTTTCTTGATGTATGTGAAGAAGTAATAGCAAGCCTAATAAATATGCAGCCCGCAGCTAGATGAAACTTGGCAGAAAATGCTAAGACGACATACGCGGGCTATTTATAAGTCAGGCTATCGACCAGACAAAACTGACAAGGTGAACGTTACCTAGGCTATTTTCCTTTTTCCATACTTACTCCTTGATATTTCACTCACTCCCCCCCATATATTCTCTATCACCCGCTGATGCCATAGCAGCATCAGTTTGAGAAGAGGATTCATTCGTGACCACAATCGTATCAGTTCGCCGTAATAACCAAGTCGTCATAGCCGGAGATGGCCAAGTATCACTTGGTAATACCGTGATGAAAGGTAATGCCAGAAAAGTTCGTCGCCTTTATCATAACAAAGTCCTGGCAGGTTTTGCTGGCGGTACCGCCGATGCTTTTACCCTATTCGAACGCTTCGAAGCCAAGTTAGAGATGCATCAGGGACATCTGATGAAAGCCGCCGTTGAGATGGCAAAAGATTGGCGTAGCGATAAGATGCTACGTAAATTAGAGGCTCTTTTGGCCGTTGCCGATTCAGAGTGCTCGCTGATCATCACGGGTAATGGTGATGTAATACAGCCGGAAAATGATCTTATTGCTATCGGCTCGGGTGGCCCATTTGCCCAATCGGCGGCCACAGCTCTACTTGAAAATACCGAACTGACAGCAACTGAGATAGCAGAGAAGTCACTCACTATCGCTGGTGGTATCTGTGTGTTCACCAACCAGTTCAAAACTATCGAAGAATTAAATTACTGATCTCGAGTCGCATAGTTTCTATGACCAATGACAAGTAACGACTCCAGATTAAATGCTGAGATGCATGAGGAAAAAATATGTCTGAAATGACTCCACGTGAGATTGTCCATGAGTTAGACAGTCACATCATAGGCCAACAGAATGCCAAGCGCGCCGTGGCTATCGCACTGCGTAACCGCTGGCGTCGTATGCAACTCGATGCCGATCTGCGCCAGGAAGTGACCCCAAAAAATATCTTGATGATCGGCCCGACTGGTGTCGGTAAAACTGAAATTGCTCGCCGACTCGCTAAGCTAGCGAAGGCACCTTTTATCAAGGTTGAAGCCACCAAGTTCACCGAAGTGGGCTACGTAGGCAAAGAAGTTGAGCAGATTATCCGTGATCTCACCGATTCAGCCATCAAGCTGACTCGTGAAGAACATATGAAAAAGTGTAAGTTCAGGGCCGAAGAAGCCGCCGAAGAGCGAATTCTGGATGCTTTACTGCCTAAGCCTAAAGAGGATTGGGACAGTGAAACTAAAGATGACTCAGGCACACGCCAGATCTTTCGCAAGAAACTGCGTGAAGGTCAGCTGGACGATAAAGAGATAGAGATAGATGTTTCCGCACCTCAGGTTGGCATAGAGATAATGTCACCTCCAGGCATGGAAGAGATGACTAATCAGCTGCAAAGCATGTTCCAAAATATGGGGCCCGGTGCCAGTAAGCGTCGCAAGATGCCGATCAAGGAAGCTTACAAGCTAATGATCGAAGAGGAAGCGGCTAAACTCGTTAACCAAGAAGATCTGAAAGATCAGGCTATCGAACTCGTTGAGCAGCACGGCATCGTCTTCCTCGATGAGATCGATAAGATCTGTAGGCGCGGCGAAAGCTCGGGTCCAGATGTCTCACGAGAAGGTGTTCAACGTGATCTGCTGCCACTGGTAGAAGGTTGTACGGTTAACACTAAACACGGCATGGTTAAAACCGACCATATCTTGTTCATCGCCTCTGGTGCATTCCAGATGTCTAAACCATCGGATCTGATCCCTGAGCTTCAGGGCCGCTTACCTATCCGTGTTGAGCTGCAAGCTCTGACAGCCGATGACTTCAAACGTATCTTAACTGAGCCGCACGCGTCATTGACTGAGCAATACGTTGCCTTGATGGCAACCGAAGGCGTAAAAATCGAGTTTACCAAAGACGGTATCGATGCTATTGCCCAGGCAGCATGGCAGGTCAACGAACGCACAGAGAATATCGGTGCTCGTCGATTACATACTGTAATGGAACGCTTGATGGAAGAGCTATCCTATGGCGCCTCCGATAAGTCTGGCACTGAGTCTGTGATCGATGAAAAATACGTCAAAGACCATCTCGATGAGCTGGTACAAGATGAAGATCTAAGCCGCTTTATTCTATAATGTGCTTATAGGGCTTAGGCACTCAAACCTAGGCCCTGACTTTTTTTATACCACAGGCCAATATTATGACTTCTCCAGACTATAATCCGGTCGTTACCGCCCTCAAGCTTAAACGAAAATCTCGCCTGTTAGAGGTGACCTTTGATGACGGCAAGACCTATCAACTCAGTTGTGAGATGCTACGTGTCTATTCTCCCTCGGCCGAAGTCCACGGCCATGGCAATCCGGTACTCGTCACCCACAAGAAAAACGTCAATATCAAGGCCCTGGATCCCGTGGGAAACTACGCGGTCAAGATAACCTTCGACGATGGTCATAACACAGGCCTATTTTCCTGGAAGGTGTTATATGACCTCGCCACTCATCAGGTCGATTTGTGGGAGCAATACCTAGCCAGACTCAGAGCAGAAAAAGCCAGTCGTGAGCCCTTAATTGATATGGCAGTTAAGTATCATAATTAGTGTTAAGTCGAAAACAACACCCATAAAAAAAGCTAGATTCATATTAATGAATCTAGCTTTTTTGTTTAAGCTTTCACTATTTCTTGCAGCGAAAGGTCTTAGCAGGACCAAATACTCTCACTGAGCCTAGCGCTCAAGAGCACTAGGTCAGTGGTGAGTTTATACTGCCGACTGAAAGATGACTTCAGCCGCTTTTTCAGTATAAGACTGCATCTTATCGAAGTTCAGGTAACGATAGGTATCGGCCGCAGTCGCGTCCAACTCTTTCGCATAAGTCTGATATTCATCGGCAGAAGGCAGACGACCCAGCAGAGCCGCAACGGCAGCCAGTTCGGCAGAAGCCAGGTAAACATTAGCACCAGTACCTAGACGGTTAGGGAAGTTACGCGTTGAAGTCGAAACAACTGTGGCACCTTCGGCAACACGAGCCTGGTTACCCATACATAGAGAACAACCTGGGATCTCGATGCGAGCGCCTACACGACCGAATATGGCGTAGTAGCCCTCTTCGGTAAGCTGGTCACGATCCATCTTAGTCGGTGGCGCAATCCATAGACGTGTCGGCAAGGTAGTGGCAAACTTATCCAGCATCTTACCCGTAGCACGGAAGTGGCCAATGTTGGTCATACAAGAACCGACGAAGACTTCGTCAATCTTAGTGTCCTTAACGTCTGATAGCAGTACCGCATCATCAGGATCGTTTGGAGCACAAAGAATTGGCTCTTTAATGTCGCTCAAGTCAATTTCGATAACTGCCGCATATTCGGCATCGGCATCGGCTGCCAGCAACTCAGGGTTAGCTAACCAATCTTGCATCGCGATAATACGACGCTCGATAGTACGACGATCCCCATAACCTTCGGCAATCATCCACTTCAACATCACTATGTTGGAGTTTAGATATTCGATGATAGGCTCTTTGTCCAGCTTGATGCTACAACCTGCAGCACTACGCTCGGCTGAAGCGTCAGACAATTCAAATGCCTGCTCAACCTTCAAACTTTCAAGACCTTCAATCTCAAGCACTCGGCCGGAGAAGAAGTTAACTTTACCTTGCTTCTCTACGGTCAAGAGACCCATATCGATAGCTTTAAGCGGAATTGCGTGTACCAGATCACGTAGTGTGATACCCGGTTGCATTTCACCTTTGAAACGAACTAAGACGGACTCAGGCATATCCAGAGGCATAACGCCTGTCGCCGCGGCGAAAGCCACCAGACCTGAACCCGCAGGGAAAGAGATACCAATTGGGAAGCGAGTATGCGAATCACCACCTGTACCTACGGTATCAGGCAGCAACATACGATTTAACCAAGAGTGAATTACTCCATCACCAGGACGAAGAGACACACCGCCACGGTTCATGATGAAATCAGGAAGCGTATGGTGAGTGTTCACGTCGACAGGCTTAGGATAAGCCGCCGTGTGACAGAAAGACTGCATGGTCAGATCGGCACTGAAACCAAGACAAGCCAGATCTTTAAGCTCATCACGAGTCATAGGACCGGTAGTATCTTGCGAACCCACAGAAGTCATCTTAGGCTCACAGTATTGGCCCGGACGAATACCGGCAACACCACAGGCTTTACCAACCATCTTCTGAGCAAGCGTATAACCTTTGCCCGTATCGGCCACGTCTTTTGGTAATACAAAGACTGTTGAGTCCTCAAGCTTAAGCACTTCACGAGCACGAGCTGTAAGACCACGTCCGATGATCAATGGAATGCGGCCACCAGCGCGAACTTCATCCATCAAGACAGCAGTTTTGAGACTAAACTCGGAGATAACTTCATCGCTATCGTGACGCTTAACTAGGCCTTGGTATGGGTAGATATCGATAACATCGCCCATGTCCATCTTGGTCACATCTAGCTCTATCGGTAGAGCGCCGGCATCTTCCATGGTATTGAAGAAAATAGGAGCAATCTTACCACCCAGACAGAAACCACCAGCGCGCTTGTTAGGCACATTAGGGATATCATCACCCATAAACCATAGCACTGAGTTAGTTGCCGACTTACGTGAAGACCCTGTACCGACAACATCACCCACATAGACGAGTGGGAAACCTTTAGTCTTAAGTTGTTCGATCTCCTTGATTGGACCGATAGTGCCAGCCTCATCGGGTACGATACCGTCACGCGCATTCTTTAGCATAGCTAATGCATGCAAAGGAATATCGGGGCGAGACCAGGCATCCGGGGCCGGAGACAAGTCATCGGTGTTAGTTTCACCTGTGACTTTAAACACGGTGAGAGAGATCTTCTCTTCAAGCTTAGGACGATTCAGGAACCAATCGGCATCGGCCCATGCATGAACGACCTGCTTAGCAAACTCATTGCCTGCTTGCATCTTCTCAACCACATCGTGAAAAGAATCAAACATAAGCAAAGTTTTTGATAAAGCTTTAACAGCAAGTGGCGCCAGTGCTTCAACATCTAGCTGATCAATCAAGGGCTCGATGTTATAACCACCCTGCATGGTACCAAGCAGTTCAACGGCGTGTGCCGATGTCAGAATTGGCGATGTAACTTCACCTTTGGCCACAGCATCCAGGAACCCGGCTTTAACATAGGCGGCTTCATCTACTCCCGGTGGAATTCTGTTCTCAAGCAGGTCGAGGATAAATGCCTCTTCTCCCGCAGGTGGGTTCTTGAAGATTTCAACTAACTCGGCCACTTGATGGGCATCTAATGGCTTAGGGACTACGCCCTCTGAAGCACGTTCTGCGACGTGTTTACGATATGCTTCTAGCACGGCAACATTCCTCTTTGTTTGGCGTTCTAACAACGAAACTGCACTTCCTGATATTGAAAGCTGACAGTCCTGCAGGCTCGACCTTTTTCTCACGACTTTTTTCTGGTGATTATTATACTATAGCTAAGCAAAAGTTTGAATCAGATCACACTCTTATCAGTCATCACCGAACCAAATAACCATGCCCATACCATGGTTACTAGCTTAGTTAATCTATAAATACCGCGAATAACATCAGTAAGCCCCAACACAAAAAAGCTAACACATTGAACCTTATAAGGTTAAATAAAGACCTAACAGTATCTATCTCCCCACACATTGGGTTTTAAGGTAAAAAACACTCAATAAATTATAGGTGATTTCCCAAGAAACTGACGAAAAATAGGGGTACTATTCATGCTAGTTATAACGAATATATTGGAGCACTATGACCTCACCTAAGTTAAAAGCCATCATTTTCGACATGGATGGCGTCTTGATCGATTCTGAACCCAGCTGGCAAGAAGCTGAATTTCAGACCATGAAACTCTTAGGGCTACCTATATGTTATGAGGACACACTTCAAACGACGGGGTTGAGAATCGATCAGGTCGTCGGCTACTGGTATCAGAGATTCCCCTGGGATAATTATGACAATAAACACACGGCTAACACCATAGTCAATCAGGTTGTGAGCGCGATTACGACTAGTGGCCAAGCCATGACAGGTGTAGAGAGTGCACTCGTATATTGCCGGGATAATGACTATAAGATAGGTTTAGCCACCTCCTCGTCGAGCCCAATCATAGAGGCTGTTTTAAACAAGCTCAACATAGCTCACTATTTCGATGCTATAGAGTCCGCCGAGCATCTTGCCTATGGCAAACCTCATCCAGAAGTGTACCTGAAGTGTGCCAAGGCCCTAGGTCTTGAGCCTATGACTTGTGTCGCCATAGAAGACTCCTTCAATGGCCTGGTTGCCGCGAGGGCCGCCAATATGCAGACCATAGCAATACCGGCTGTAGAACAACAAGATGAGCCCAAATGGATCATCGCCCACCAGCAGCTCAGAGACCTGACAGAATTGCCGGAATACCTAGGTGCTAGTTCCTAGCGTATAAATAAAAAGCCCACCAAATTGGCGGGCTAAAAATTTTCAGACTCTGCTCCCTCTCAAACCACGAAGTGGTATCAATAGAGTGCGTAGCAGATCTATTACCAGATCTTGACGCGATCTTCCGGTACTAAGA
Organism: Shewanella psychropiezotolerans; assembly: GCF_007197555.1. Lineage (NCBI taxonomy): Bacteria > Pseudomonadati > Pseudomonadota > Gammaproteobacteria > Alteromonadales > Shewanellaceae > Shewanella > Shewanella psychropiezotolerans. The sequence goes on along the minus strand of NZ_CP041614.1, from coordinate 408,391 downwards.
ACATCTTATCACCCTCTTTCACATCGAAGGCCTGATAGAATGCTGGAATGTTACGCGGTGTGCCCATGGCGCGGAAGTGACTCGGTGAGTGAGAATCTGTCATCAGGCGACGACCCAACTCCTCGTCACGATAGTTACGACGCCACACCTGAGACCAACCAATGAATAAGCGCTGCTCGCCAGTTAAGCCATCGATAACCGGTGACGGTTTTCCATTTAGGCTCAGATGATAAGCACGAGCCGCAACGGTCAAACCACCCAGATCGCCAATATTCTCACCCAGAGTTAAGTCACCATTTACGTTTTTCCCCGGCAGTGCCTCATAACCCGCATATTGGGCCGAAAGTTGAGCAGCACGTTTCTGGAATTCGGCGCGATCGGCATCGGTCCACCAATCTCTCAGATTGCCATCCCCATCATACTTAGCACCTTGATCATCGAAACCATGACTGATCTCATGACCGATAACTGCACCTATGCCGCCGAAATTCACCGCATCATCGGCATCCATATTGAAAAAAGGAGGCTGTAGGATAGCTGCTGGGAATACGATCTCATTCATCACAGGATTATAGTAAGCATTTACCGTCTGCGGTGTCATGTGCCACTCGGTGCGATCGATAGGCTTACCCAGTTTATCGAGCATGGTCTTATACTCGAACTCAGCATAGCCTTGATAGTTACCCACCAGCTGATCCGCTTTTATCTTGAGATCTGTGTAGTCTTTCCACTTATCCGGGTAACCTATCTTATAGGTAAACTTAGCGAGTTTCTCTTGAGCCGCAACCTTGGTCTCGGGAGACATCCATTCGAGTTCATTGATGCTGACCTCGAAGCCTTTAATCAAGTCTTTAATCAAACCTTCCATTCTCTGTTTAGCTTCAGGCTTAAAGTACTGCTTAACGTACTCTTTACCCACGAGCTCTCCGATCACTTGATCGGATGCATCCACAGCCCTCTTCCAGCGCGGCTTCTGCTCTTCGATGCCCATCAGGGTTTTACTATGAAAATCGAAGTAAAGATCGACGAAGTTTTTACTCAGTAGTTCGGCATAGCTGTCTACCAGATGAAAAGCCAGGTAGTCCTGCCACTGGGCCACTGAGAAATGAGTAAACTCGGCACCGAACTTCTCAAAATAGGAAGGCTGACGCACGATCACTTCGGTAACTTTAGCTATATTGGCACTGGCAGCAAACTGCACAAAGTCGAAGTTAGTAACCTTAGACTGCAGCTCGGCTCTATCCATCTTGTTATAGCTCTTATTGGCATCACGGGACTCGACACGACTCCACTGACTCTGAGCAATAAACATCTCAATTTGGGCGACACTGTCTGCGACTCGCTCAGCATCTTTGCTACCAGCTTGGACCATGATATCTATAACATAGGCATTCAAGGCGGCTCGATTCGCGACAAACTTATCATCATCTTTAAGGTAATAATCACGATCCGGCAGAGTCAGACCCGATTGATACAAATAGACCGCATACTGAGTCGAATTTTTAGCATCATTGTTAACGTAGAAACCAAAAGGAATCTGCACACCACTGACAAGCAAGCTTCCCATCAGGCTGGCGATATCGTCATGATCTTTTGCCAGCGCGATATCCCCAAGCTGATTGCTTAGGGGGCTGTTCCCTAGTTTTTCGATGACATCGGTGTTCATGTAGCTGGCATAAAAGTCACCGACTTTCTGCTCACTGGAGCCTTCGGCTTTATTCGGCTTAGCCGCAGTTTCATCGATAATTTTCTTCAACGCATTTTGGCTCCGCTCATAAAGCACAGAGAAGGCACCGTAATTGGATTTATCCGCAGGGATAGGAGTGTTGGCAAGCCAATGTCCGTTAACGCTATAGTAGAAGTCATCTTGATGACGAACTGAGCTATCGAAATTTGCCTTCTCTACACCTGATACCTTGGCTGCTTGTTGTACTACAGGTGTCGTAGGTTCGTTACTACTACATGCTGCCAGGCCTAAGCTTAAGGCTATGCCTACTGCCAATTTACTTACTCTCTTCATTTTCATCCCCGATTTATCCTTTTGAGAATAGTGGCCTGCTATCTTCAAGCCTGCTATAAATTATCCCATGACACCCTATCATCGTAGGATTTAACGCAACAGCCAATATTTGTAATCTGGTATTAACGCACTATTTACCAATTCTTACCTATAAACAGGAATATGGCCTTCTCGCCATCATCCGCCCAACCGAAACCAATTGCCGCTGGCCCCATGCTGGTATCGGTTCCAAAATACAGGCTACCGGAATAGATGAGATCATCCAGATCCACATGTTCTCTTAACTTCCAGACATTACCCGCCTCGATACTCGCTCCCAAATAGAGAGGGTAATCTGTCATGCCCAGCACATCCCTGCCTAGATCATATTGATACACGAATGCACCGAAAATCTTATGGGGTCCAACCAAGGCATTTTTATGGTAACCGGAAAGATTCAAGAATCCACCGAGTTCAGACACATGTAGGCTAAAGCCTTGCTCCATATCCACAGTGGCCAGTGAAGCAATACCAACAAATGCATGGTTACCCAAACTCAATGCCCCGCGCCAATCCAATTCAAGTTGAATAGAATACTCTTCGTGTCCACCTAACTCCGAAAAGGAAATATTTGGGTTATTTTCTTTTCGATAGTAGGCATCAAAAGTAAAGCGATTACCCGATGTAGGGAAGTTGATGCTATCTAAATCGTCATAACCAAACTTAAAATACCCACCATAGGAATTGTATTCTAAATCCTCAAAAAATAATCCATTCTCCAAATCACCTGTTTCACCGGTAATCCCAAGTTCAATCATGCCCTCTTTGACATAGTTATACCCAATTCCGATATCGGCGCGGTACTGCTTCTGTTTAAGTTGCAGTATTCTGGAGTTGGCATCGAAGAACTCCCAGTCTTTAATCTCATAGCCCACTTTGGCCCGGCTATAGAAGGCCTGATCGTAATCCAGAGGTTGATAAAATTCGGTTGAGATCAGCTTTTCATAACCTAACTTAAGTTCATTGCGCCATTCACCGCCGGTATCGGTCAAATCGGTCAAGGTATAAGCCAGATCGAATGAGACGGCCGAGTCCAGAGAAAAATCATCTTCCCAGCTAAAGCCCAACTGGAAATAATTTGGCCCCCATGATTTAGCATGGGTATTGAGGGTCAATACTCTGCCTTGGTCGGTATCGATAAACTCTGCATTGACGCGCTCAAATTTATCCAACGAGTAAATAGCGGCGATTCCCTCTGCCAGTCTCTCTTGAGTGACAACATCTCCCTCTTCAATATCTAAGGTCTCTCTCAATAGAGACTCACTGACTTTCGACTCATTGTCGAACACAATATTAACTATGGGATGATCGATATCATCGAGCCATTGACGGCTCAACTGCTTCTTTCTGGCTAAATAAGCTTCAAACTCCTCTTCACCGATACTCAAGCCTTGTAGACTTATCAAATGCTCAAGCGCCGCCTGTTTACCTAATGAGAAAGCCTCAGGCATAATGGTAAAGTCTGTGGTACTCATATCCCCAACATCGGGACGGATAAGAATATCGTCTTGCGTCAATAACAGCTTTTGTCTATCGGTACTGGCATTAGTCAGCATGGTTGAGAGCTGATTGAGCACGGCAATAGTACTGGTTAACTCCTCTTTCTTCACCAAGGATGAACCTATATCCACGGCAATGATGATGTCCGCCCCCATGGCTTTGACGACATCCACGGGCATGTTATTGCCAATACCGCCATCTATTAGTAGTTTTCCCTCATATTCCACAGGCTGAAGCGCACCGGGTACAGTCGCCGATGCCTGCATCGCCTTGACTATGCTGCCATTTGCAATAACCACAGCATTGCTTGTTTCCAGATCTGTCGCCACGGCGCGATAGGGAATGGCAAGCTCATCGAAATGGCCAAATTGATTCACTAAGCCAGTTGAACGTTGCAACAACTGCGACATGGTTTGCCCTCGCAACAGCCCATTAGGCACTTTAACTTCATCATCGCTATAACCCATGTTTAGCGGAAGGTTAAACCTATCTCTCTGCTGCTTGTTACGGTAACTCAAAGACTGCCTTGGAATGGTATCTGAATAACCATCCGACCAGGTCTCATTGAGCATGATCTTCTCAATTTCTGTGGCGCTATAACCAAGAGCATACATACCGGCGACATAGGCTCCTATGCTGGTTCCGGCAATATAGTCGACAGGAATACGATTCTCTTCCAATATTTTAAGTACACCAATATGTGCGGCACCTTTAGCCCCTCCACCACTGAGAACCAGGCCAATTTTAGGACGCACCTCGTCGGAGAATACCGAAAAACTTAGAGAGAGCATGAGAAATAAGGTGAGTAAACGTATCATATTCATTTTCTTTAATTATTGGTTACACTTGGCGCAGTTATTCTAACAAAAACTTAGCAAAAAGTTTAAGTGCAAATCAAAGGCGTTTCAGCTTAGTAATTCTATCAATCTGCAGATGAGTTTTTATCGGAAAATAGGCTCGAGTTATCCATATAAGACTCCATCTCGGTCACAGTTAAGGGCTTGGAAAAATAATATCCCTGGATCACATAGCAACCGCGACTAAAGACCTGTTCAAGCTGCTCCTTAGTCTCCACACCTTCGGCAACAACATTTAACTTTAGGTTCCTGGCAAGCTCTATAATACTGCTAGCTATGGCTTGGTCAGCTTCATTGGTCGCGATATCGATAAGGAATGAGCGATCAATTTTTAAGGTATCCACATCGAAATGGCGTAAATAGGCTAATGAGGAGTAACCTGTACCGAAATCATCGATAGCCACATCTATCCCAAGCGCTCTGAGCTCTAATAGATGCTCCTTAGCAATATCCAACTCCTTCATCAACACGCCTTCGGTAATTTCAAAACCTAGCAAGTGTGGATCTAGCCCGGTCTCTTCTAAGATTTTTTTAACACCTTCGATAAAATCAGGCTGACGAAAATGGACCGCCGAGATGTTCACAGATAATTTAAAGGGCTCATCATAGGACTGAGACCAGATTGCACCTTGTATGCAGGCCTGATGTAACACCCAACGATCGATATCGACAATCAAGCCACAAGACTCTGCCACCTTGATAAAGATATCGGTGCGGACCAGGCCATCTTTATGGTGACGCCATCTCAATAGCGCCTCCATACCGATCAACTTATCTCCCTTGAGAATATCGACCTGAGGCTGGTAATGAAGCTCAAACTCATCTCTCTCTATTGCCTTACGAAGCTCGGCTTCTAATCTAAGATGATACAAGGCCTCTAAATTACGTTCGGAAGAGAAGTACTGAAAGTTACCACGGCCTTCATCTTTGGCGTGATACATGGCCTGATCGGCATTTTTGATCAGCACCTCAGCTTGTCTGGCATCATCGGGCCATAAGCTCACCCCTATGCTGGTAGATATAAAAAACTCACGACCATAGAGCTCAAAAGGAGTCTCGATCTGCTCGAGTAATTGAGCACAGATATGATTTATCGTATCTAAATTTGAGGCATCTCTTAATAAGATAACAAATTCATCGCCGCCAAAACGACATAAGGTGTGCTCTTCAGTGATACACGACTGTAGACGATTGGCAGCCTCGACCAGCAAGGCATCTCCCATGCTATGACCATATGAGTCATTGACGTGTTTAAATCTATCCAGGTCGAGGAATATCAGTGCTAATTTTTCACCACTGTGCTCTGCACGATGTATCGACTGAGCCAACCGAGTTGAAAATAGAGAGCGGTTTGGAAGACCCGTTAGCACATCATAATTTGCCAGGCGCCTGAGATCTGCCTCGGTGCGTTTACGCTCGGTTATGTCGGAAAATACGGCAACATAGTGGGTGATGTTGCCCTTGCTTCCCAACATCGCCGAGACGTTAAGCCAGACCGGGCATGAGCCGCCTTGTTCACATAGAAACTCTCTCTCACCTGTCCAGGTGACGCCCTGCTGCAAAAGGTAAACAATTTCATCCGTTCTCCCCTCTTTAGCTAAGATTAGCTCAGAGAAAAACTTACCATTTAGCAGCTTATCCGATGCACCCACTATGGTTTGAGCGGCTTTATTAGACACCTTAATTCGCTCAGCCGCATCCATAATCAGCACCCCTTCGGAGGTGTTACCGAATGCCTGAGCCAGCAGTTTTACATCATCTTCGAGCTGACGCTGTAGGGTGATATCTGAATAAATACCCGCAACCCTTAATATCCGGCCCGACTCCGCATCCACTTCGACTGGTCGCCCCCTGACTCTGGTCCACCCCCAGCTCTTATCCTCACGGCGATAGCGATACTCAACATCGAAACGGTCATTCGAGCCTTTAAGCATACTCTCCCATGCATTCACGACCTTGTCTCTATCTTCCCTATGAATGGGAAAATCCTCTAACCTAAGTATTCTATTGCCTCTATCATCTTCTTTCTCTGCCCGCTGATTCTCCAGGCTAAACATCTGGGAATCCTGCCGCCACTCCCAGAGTTCAGAATCACTGCCCTTCAGAGACTGCCTGAGCCTCTCTTCGCTCTCGACCAATGCCGTGTTGATCAGTTTAAATGCCTTAACTTGCCTCTGACGATACAAGATAACTCCGACGCAGATACACAACAGGGTTATTAACAGCAGACTCTTAACCCAGGTCCTCTGCCACCAGTATTGCTTCACTGAAAAACTAAAACTATACGGTTTGGCAGACCAGATCCCATTCTCCTGGCTCAGGATCTCTAAGGTATATTTCCCAGACTCTAAGCCAGTGATATTGAGCTGAGACTGGCCATCGAGAAGTAAATATTTAGCTTGGGTAATGTCTCCTTTTCGTTTCAGGCGATACTGCAGAGTCATGGGCGTACCATCGAGATAATCCAGGCTGGTTATCTGAAAGCTGAGCATTCTTGCACCGGGTTTTATAATTGTTTCATCTTGTGGGATAAGATCAATTTGCACTCCCTCATCATAGAAAACAGATACCGCCTCCAGAAATACACCGTCGCGCTGAATTCGATTAGATAAACTGTCGACATCGAGCAGCATAGCGCCATCAGGCGTGCCGACATAAAGTCCCTCGCCGGGAGCATAGAAGAATGCACCATCATTGAGTTCACCCCCTAACAAGCCATCATCATGACCCAGGACCATGATATCCCGTGTCGATTTGGAATATCTCAGCAGCGACTTTGGGCAGCCAATTAACCTGTGATCGGCAGTATCCTGAATGAAATAGACGGATGAACAATCAATTTCCCATTCTTTATTTAATTCTCTGGCGTCATCCGAACTCAATGAGTATTCGATCAAACCTTTTGGTGATGTTCCCAACCAAAATGTATCCGAGTCAACTTGCTCGATATAGTTGATTTCCGTTTCACTGCTGCCATCACTAAACTTGTCGAGTTTGGAATGGAACTCGCCTTCATGATCCAGATAGCCAAATAGCTCGGTGCCACCTAGCCACAGCTTTCCTGCCTCATCCCTGATAACCGATTTGATATCTACCACTCTCGGGTTGAGACCCCCGATGAAAACTGGCATGGGTTGAGGATTAAAAAGCCCCGGCTCCCAGAAATATAGCCCTGTGGAGGTCATAAACCACCAACGGCCTTGAATTAAGGGGTCATCATAAGTGGCATAAACGATCTTATGTTCCAGTGAATTCTCGCCATGAGTCCACTGTGCAAACCTTTGGGCCGTAAAAGAGGCTTTGTTCACCACAAACAGACCATTGGTGGTCGCTAATAAAAGATGCGCTGCGTCCAGACTCTCAACGCTATAAATACTATCGTTTACCTCTAAACCCTGAGGGAATAAGGTGGAAGATGTTTGAGCTAGCTTATCTATCAATAGCAAGCCATTATCGGTACCAAACCAAACTCGACTCCCCTCCCCATAAGTCCCCCAAATCATCTCATTACTCATGGAGTATGGTGGCTTAGCGGTAAAGGTATCGAGTAAGAAATCAGGCTCGCTTGTGACTATGGCCAGGCCCTCTCCGGCGCCTCCGACCCAAATCAATCCAGACTCATCTATTTCAATATCATAGATATAATCCATGTCTGCATTTTGTTTAAGTTGCTCTTTATATAAAAGGTACTCAGTGTCTCCCGGCTTCCATTTGATCAATCCTACTCTTCCGGATATCCAAAAACTGCCCTCGTTATCTTCGGCAATATTGGTGGCATAAAAGGAGAGAGCCTCGACAGCTTCAATTTTGAGAGTGTCAGCATAGACTCTATATACTCCTTCACTCGAACTCAGCCAAATTCGCCCCTGAGAATCTTTAAATAACTGCTTCATCAAGCCGTTTTCCTCTCCCCAGGGAAAAACAGCAATTCTCAGACCTTGGCTATCTCTCAGCTGTAACTCGTATTCTGTGCCGACTATGATGCGGCCATCATCTAAGGCGACTAAATTACCCCAAGGTATATCTGCATTAGTCGGGAGAAAATTGATCCGTTCGAGTAAGGCCTTTTCGTAGGAATATTGGAGTAATTCACCATCTAAGGTCAGAAAAATAAAATGATCACCTTGCTTCACTTGAGCGATAATCCCACCGCCCTTATAGTCAGGAAAAAGTGACTCGCTACCGAAACGAACAAACGTATTCTGCAACATATCGTACAGGTAAGTATCTGAATAATTACTGACGAGCAGATGCTGCTCGCTCAGCGGCTCAACCATATTGATATATTCACCGGAAAGTCTGAGATCGAACGCCTCTTTATCAATGCGTCTTATCTTAGAGTTACTTAATCGAAATAGCCCTTGCTCTGTAGCCACCCATACGAAGCCATAGGAGTCGAAGCTAATATCGTTTATTGTGCCAGTTTCTAAACCTTCAGTTTCCCCAAAGACACGCATAACAAAATCACTTGCAGCAACGGGAGTCAGGCAAGTGCTGATGAGTAGAAGTAAGAAGGCTATTTTTATAATTTTAGTTAATAGCATTAGCGATTAGCACTATTCATACAAATTGGTATCGGGTCCACTTTATTATAATACTTACTTTGAATGTATCAGTTCATTAAAGCTAATACACCTGCTTAATAGCAATTTATTAACACTAAATTTTAGCTCCTTTTTCAAGGCATAAAAAAAGACGCTCAAATGAGCGCCTTTTCATGACTCGAATAAAATATTATTTTTTCTTCTTTTTTGCCTTAGGATTTGGCAAATCGGTGATCGAACCTTCATAGATCTCAGCCGCCAGACCTACAGACTCATGCAAGGTTGGGTGAGCATGAATCGTCAACGCTAGATCTTCTGCATCACAACCCATCTCGATTGCCAAGCCGATCTCACCTAGAAGCTCACCGCCGTTAACACCGACGATAGCACCACCTATGACTCTGTGAGTCTCTTTATCGAAAATCAGCTTAGTCATACCATCGCTACAATCTGAAGCGATTGCACGGCCACTAGCAGCCCAAGGGAAACTTGCAGTCTCGTAGGCGATACCTTGCTCTTTGGCTTCCTTCTCAGTTAGACCAACCCAAGCAACTTCAGGATCTGTATAGGCAATCGAAGGAATCACTTTAGGATCGAAGAAGTGCTTCAAGCCTGAGATAACTTCTGCAGCCACATGGCCTTCATGCACGCCTTTATGCGCAAGCATAGGCTGACCGACAATATCACCGATAGCATAGATGTTAGGTACATTGGTACGCATCTGCTTATCGACATTGATGAAGCCACGCTCATCGACATTAATTCCGGCTTTCTCGGCATCGAGCGACTTACCATTTGGTGCACGACCGATTGCAACTAGCACTGCATCGTAACGAATAGCTTCAGTCGGTGCCTTCTTGCCTTCCATAGTCACATAGATGCCATCATCTTTGGCTTCTACGGCTGTCACCTTAGTCTGCATCATAAGGTTAAACTTACTCTTAACCTTCTTGGTATAAACGCGAACGATATCTTTGTCTGCTGCCGGGATCAGTTGATCCAGCATCTCGACCACGTCGATTTGGCTACCCAGAGAAGCGTAAACAGTACCCATCTCAAGACCTATGATGCCACCGCCCATGATAAGTAGCTTACCCGGAACTTCTTTAAGCTCTAGCGCATCGGTAGAATCCCAAACACGTGGATCTGAATGTGGAATGAATGGCAATTCGATAGGACGAGAGCCTGCGGCGATAATTGCCTGCTCGAAATGAACCACTTTAACGCCATCTTCACCAACAACTTCGATAGTGTTAGGGCCGGTAAACTTACCGAAACCATTAACCACGTCGACTTTACGCATCTTGGACATTCCGCCCAATCCTGTTGTCAACTGGCTGATAACCGAATTTTTGAAACCACGTAGCTTCTCCAAATCGATCTGTGGCTCGCCAAAAACCACACCGTGATCGGCAACAGCTTTCGCCTCTTCGATCACTTTAGATACGTGTAGAAGTGCCTTCGATGGGATACAACCTACGTTCAGACAAACACCACCTAAGGTACTAAAACGTTCGATGATGACAGTCTCTAGTCCTAAGTCAGCCGCACGGAATGCCGCCGAATAGCCAGCAGGGCCAGAGCCTAATACCACTACCTGAGTTTTGATTTCGTTGCTCATGATTTCCTCTATTCTTTTCATTTTCTTGCACTAACGAGTAGCGCAAAAATAAAATGTTGCCAAATCTTGTAAGGTGGCCGCATTTTAACCTTTGTTTGATACCGATCACAATCATACATTTACTATATATACCCAACCTACCTCAAGGTGCTCGTTTCAGAGCCCCCGTAGGATAGCTGAACAAGGCAGTGATTGAGAGAATGGTTATTCCCTTGTCGATATCACTAACGCAGTGCAGCTATTCTACGGGAGCTCCCGCAGGGCAAGGCGAGAAGCAACATTTTTCTGCGTTATGAAAGTTCGGATTAGAATAACTAGTCCTACTCTTTCATGCCTTGAACTCTGTCACTTCTCGACATGCTGAATCCTGCATTTTGAAGTAGTTTGGGTATAAAAGGCTGCTTGTAATAAGCAGCCCATTTTTTAAAGCACTAAGGTTCGAATATCTGATAAGCAGCTGTTTAAATAGCTAATGAAACGTGCACCTTCGGCGCCATCTACGACCCTATGATCGTAAGACAGTGACAGAGGCAACATCAAGCGAGGCTCGAAATCTTTACCATTCCATACTGGCTTCATTTCAGACTTAGACACCCCGAGAATTGCCACTTCAGGTGCATTAACGATTGGTGTAAATGCCGTTCCACCTATGCCACCCAGACTAGAGATAGTGAAACAACCACCTTGCATGTCTGAAGCCGTTAGCTTACCGCCACGTGCCTTCTTAGATATCAGCTTTAGCTCATCCGATAACTCATGGATGCCCTTCTTGTTCACATCTTTGAAAACAGGGACAACCAGGCCATTTGGCGTGTCGACGGCAATACCGACATTGACGTACTTCTTCATGATCAAACTCTCACCGTCTTGCGACAGAGATGAGTTGAACGTAGGGAAAGCTTCGAGAGCCTTAGCAACCGCCTTCATGATAAACACCAATGGAGTGATCTTCATGCCAGAATCTTTCTTCGCTTCCGCCGCATTTTGTGCCTTACGGAATGATTCGAGTTCTGTGATATCCGCATTATCCCACTGAGTAACATGGGGGATCTTCACCCAGTTTCTGTGTAGGTTAGCACCAGAGATCTTCTGGATGCGAGATAAGGGCTTAACTTCGGTCTCACCAAACTTGCTGAAATCGATCTTTGGCCATGCCAATAAGTTAAGCTCGTTGCCACCAGCGGCAGCTTTAACACTACCCGATTCAACCTGCTTAATCGCAGCCTTTATGTAGCTCTGCACATCTTCTTTAATGACGCGGCTCTTGCGACCCGTACCTTTGACGTTAGCAAGGTTAACACCAAGTTCACGAGCCATGCGGCGGATAACGGGAGATGCATGGGCATAGGCTTCATTGTCAACAAAGTCTGTCTTAGCAGGCTTAGTCGAAGATGCCGATACAGGAGCTGCTGCTTGAGCTGGCGCCGTGGCTACAGGTGCTGCAGCAGGCGCTTGGCCAGCCACTTCGAAGATCATGATTAACGAGCCAGTAGACACCTTGTCACCAATAGCTACTTTGATCTCTTTAATGGTGCCAGCAAAGGGAGCTGGTACTTCCATGGCAGCCTTATCGCCTTCGACGCTGATAAGTGACTGTTCTTCGGTCACTGTATCGCCGACTTTCACCATTATCTCGGTGACTTCGACTTCATCATCACCGATATCAGGAACAGCTACTTCTAATACAGTTGCAACGGCGGCAACCGCAGCTGCTACAGGAATAGGAGTTGCTGGCGCTGCGGCTACAGGCACAGAAGATGAACCTGCAACGTCGAAGACCAGTACTAAACTGCCGGTAGAAACCTTGTCACCAATCTCAACTTTAATCTCTTTTAAGACGCCATTGAAAGGAGCCGGCACTTCCATCGACGCCTTGTCACCTTCGACACTTAAGATTGGCTGATCTTCTGTGATGCTGTCACCTAGGTTGACTAATATTGCAGTCACTTCGACTTCATCGTCACCGATATCAGGCAGATTCACTTCTTTTAGCTCAACAGATGCCGGAGCGACTGTTGCCGCGACTGGCGCAGGAGCGGCCGCAGCTTGGGCTACTGGAGCCGATGCTGCATCGTCTTCGAAGACCATGATCAACGAATCGGTAGCCACCTTATCTCCAACCGCAACTTTAATTTCTTTAACTACACCCGATTGAGATGCTGGTACTTCCATCGCGGCTTTATCGCCTTCGACAGCAATCAGCGATTGATCTTCTTCAACCCTGTCGCCTACGCTAACCAGAATCTCGGTGACTTCAACCTCATCCGCACCAATATCAGGTACATTAATTTCGATTGTCATATTGTATTGCCTCTTACGCGTATAGCGGGTTGATCTTGTCTGCGTCGATATTGAATTTAGCGATGGCCTGAGCCACGACAGATTTTTCAACATCACCACGTTTAGCTAATTCAGTCAGTGCTGCGACGACCACATAGCCAGCGTTCACTTCGAAGTGACGACGCAAGTTATCGCGGCTGTCAGAGCGACCGAAGCCATCGGTACCCAGTACTTTGAATGATTCTGATGGCATGAAGGCGCGAACTTGTTCGGCGTAGTTCTTCATGTAATCTGTAGCTGCAATTGCAGGGGCTGTACCCATTACCTGAGAAATATAGGCTTGCTTCTGCTCAGCTTCAGGATGCAGCATGTTGTAACGCTCGACATCCTGACCTTCACGAGTCAATTCATTGAAAGAAGTGACCGAATAAACATCAGACGCAACATCATATTCTTCACTGAGAATCTTCGCTGCCTTACGCACTTCATTCATGATAGTGCCTGAGCTCATCAGCTGAACCTGCTTACTGCCTTGGTATGACTCAAGCTTATAGATACCCTTACGAATACCGTCTTCAGCACCTTCAGGCATAGCTGGCATGGCGTAATTTTCATTCATCAGCGTCAGGTAATAGAACACATTTTCCTGATCGCCATACATGCGACGCATACCATCTTGGATGATGACTGCTACTTCGTAGGCATATGTAGGATCGTAAGAGATACAGTTTGGAATCGTGTTGGCCTGAACATGGCTATGACCATCTTCGTGTTGCAGACCTTCACCGTTCAAGGTTGTACGACCGGCTGTAGCACCTAACAAGAAGCCACGCGCCTGTTGATCGCCCGCCATCCATGCCATGTCGCCAACACGCTGGAAACCAAACATAGAGTAGTAGATGTAGAATGGGATCATAGGCAGATCGTTAGTGCTATATGATGTTGCCGCAGCAACCCATGAAGACATAGCACCTAGCTCGTTGATACCTTCCTGCAATACTTGACCCGAAGTTGCTTCTTTATAGTAAGAAACAATTTCACGATCTTGTGGGGTGTAGTTCTGCCCCTGAGGATTATAGATACCGATCTGACGGAACAGACCTTCCATACCAAATGTACGCGCCTCATCAGCGATGATAGGGACGATATTCTTGCTCACACCTTTGTGCTTAAGCAATATATTTAGCGAGCGAACAAATGCCATAGTGGTGGAGATGTCACGCTTCTGTTCTTCAAGCAAAGGCTTAAAATCTTCAACTTCAGGTAGCTCTAATGCTTTAGTGAAGTTAGGCAGACGTTGAGGCGTGTAACCATGCAAAGCATCACGACGCGCATGCAGGTACTTGTACTCTTCTGAACCTTCCTCTAAAGATAGGTAAGGCAACTCAGCAACATTCTCATCAGTAAGCAGGTCTTGAAGACCTAGACGGTCACGCAGTTGAAGCACATGGCTCATGTCCATCTTCTTCACTTGGTGCGCTATGTTCTTACCTTCGGCTGCGCCGCCCATGCCATAACCTTTAACGGTCTTAGCCAAGATCACTGTCGGTTTACCCTTAGTATCCTGAGCGTTCTTAAATGCAGCATAAAGCTTAGATGACTCATGACCACCACGCTTAAGTGCGAAGATATCGGCATCTGTCATATCTGAAACAAGCGCCGCTGTTTCAGGGTACTTACCGAAGAAGTGCTCACGTACATAGGCACCGTCTTTTGACTTAAATGTCTGGTAATCACCATCTACAGTCTCATTCATCAGCTGTAGCAACTTGCCAGTAGTATCTTTGGCTAACAGTGAATCCCAGTTGTTACCCCAGATCACCTTGACGACGTTCCAACCGGCACCTCTGAAGAGACCTTCAAGTTCCTGAATGATACTGCCGTTACCCATAACAGGACCATCGAGGCGCTGTAGGTTACAGTTAATCAGGAAGCATAAGTTATCTAGCTTTTCACGAGCCGCAAATGAAATCGCACCACGTGATTCAGGCTCATCCATCTCACCGTCACCCAGGAAGGCATAGACACGCTGAGCCGAGGTATCTTTAAGGCCGCGGCCATCGAGATACTTAAGGAAGCGAGCCTGATAGATAGAAGACATAGGAGCCAGACCCATAGAAACGGTCGGGAACTGCCAGAACTCAGGCATTAGCTTAGGGTGTGGATATGAAGGGATACCTTCACCATCAACTTCTTGGCGGAAGTTATCGAGTTGATCTGCAGTTAAGCGACCCTCAACGAATGCACGCGAATAGATACCCGGAGAGATATGACCTTGGTAATAGACTAGATCACCACCATCAACATCGTTTGGCGCACGGAAGAAGTGGTTAAAACACACTTCATAAAATGCAGCTGAAGACTGGAAAGAAGCCATATGGCCACCTAAGTCCAGATCTTTCTTAGAAGCTCGAAGCACGATCATGATCGCATTCCAGCGAATGATAGAACGAATACGGCGCTCTAGCGTAGTATTACCCGGATATGCAGGTTCTTGGCTGGTTGGTATGGTGTTGATATAGCTGGTATTGATACCAGTCGCCATATCGACGCCATCTAAACGGGCCTTATCGAGAACTTGTTCCAGTAGATATTGAGCACGCTCAACACCTTCTTCACGAACAACCGATTCTAGAGCAGATAACCATTCTTGAGTCTCTAATGGATCCAGATCTTGTAGCATATGTTCAGACATTTCGCAGTCCTTTCCTATATGTAATACCCAAGCACCGAATCTCAGCACTTAGTGATATTAAAAATATTAAAATATGGTTTGGTGCTTGGCTTGCTCTCTCATTGAGAACGCCTAGTCACCACTTTTTAAACGGCGCAGACTGCGCTGCAACCGACTATCTTCTTTCCTAACGGTCAACATCACTTCCTCGATATAGCTTAAATGCTCATTCGAGGCTTCACGAGCTGCGTCAGGATCACGGCGAACGATTGCGGCTAGCAATGCCAGCCTATGTTCGTTTGCCCTTGTGGATGCTTCCTCTCTTCGATTCAGCAGTTCCAGGTTCTGTGCCACATTCTTATGCAGCACAGGAGCTAAACTCAGTACCAGATGCAACATGGCCACGTTATGTGACGCCTCTGCTATGGCACGATAGAAATGTACGATGGCTTCCGCTTGCTGCTCAATCTCTTTAGCCGCTTCTACATCCATGATAGTGCGTTTGATATTCTGCATATCGGCATCGGTACCACGAAGTGCGGCAAAATAAGCCATCATGCCTTCTGTGGCATGACGAAATTCGAGTAGATCATACTGACTCTCAGAGTCACTATGCATCAATTCAACGATGGGATCGGCCAAGCTTCGCCAAAGCTGCTCTTTGACATAGGTACCACCGCCTTGACGACGCAACAGCAAGCCTTTAGCTTCTAATTTTTGAATGGCTTCACGTAACGAGGGACGGGAGACTTCAAATTGGAGTGCCAGCTCACGCTCAGGAGGCAGCTTCTGACCCGGTTGGAGGCTACCTTCCAAAATCATCTGCTCTAACTGACCCATAATGACGTCAGAAATTTTTGGCTGGTTTATTTTGTTATAAGCCATGTGGCCCTCAGCTCCTATTGTAAATTGGTCTTACCAATTTAGTTGACTGAGCGCACTTTAGCAAATCACATTTTGAAAGTCCAGTTTGTGACCTGAGTCAGGGATACTCACGATGTGTGAGCATAGCGGAAATTTAACCGAGAAAGGTCAGACCATTTAACTAACATAGAGTCACTAACAAGAGACTAAGAGAATATAACTCTGGCGAAGCTGTATTTACGCCACCACCCCAAAGATGGTCAAAAGAGAAAGCGTGGTTAACAGTAAAATGAAATTACGTTTACTCAGCTGCAGCAATGCCAATGTAGCCTGGACACAAATGGGTGTTGACGAGGCTTCAGGTCTTGGCTCTGCGGCTAAGGCCACTTGAGTCACTATCTCTCTGGCGCTATGATCCAGACTTAAGCCCAGCTTTCGCCAACTGCTAAAGGCTTGAGAGAATTGACCACTGAGTACATAACCGAACGAAAAAATACGGCTCGGTAACCAATCTAAAAGTGCCAGCACTTTATCCACCAGGGGTAACTCGAGCGACTCCTGATGACTTAGGTCACTGAAATAACGTACGGTACAGTATAAGACTGCCCCCGCAGGACCGAAGAATATGAGATAAAGGGCAACCGCTCCATAAAAACGATAATTGAGCCAAGTGACGCTTTGGCCCACCTTAGCGCCTAGATCACTCTCGCTTACGGCCTCAATAGAACGCTTACAATCTAGCTCTTCGGCAAAATGATAACAAGCTTGAGCATCGCCTCGACAAGCCGCCTGCATGTATCGCTTAAAGGCCGTTCTTTGTTTCTGGTGACTAAAGCACAGAATAGAGATCCCAACCCAAAGTAATAAACTCACCCCTCCCCATAGCATGCCGCTTACAGCCCAAGTGGTCACGAAAACGGTTATTGCCGGTAGAAGAAGCGCCAACGCCATCATGGCTTCTGAGTTGAGCTGCTTCTTACCAAACAAATTGGCAGAATACAGATCTAGAAATGATTCGAGTTGCCATGACTTAGGGAGCAGCTTTAATCGCTCAACCATTATCGCCACTAATAAAGAAAACAGTGCCATTTAGTCCATCCTTTTTACTCAAATTTAAACATCTAGCATTTGGGCTCATTTATCTCGCCAAGCCTAAGATATGCTCAACTATAAACTGTAGAGGTACTACCAGCTCAGACCCAAGGTTAGCTCGTGTTTATACCTGTTCCAATCGAAACAGTCGCCGGGATCGGTTTTCCGGCCCGGCGCTATGTCACAATGACCGACAATAGCATCCAAATTCAACATGGGATATTTTGTCATCAAACCAAGCGTCAGCCTAACCAACTCTTGATATTGTAGCTCGGTATAATCTTGGCTATCTGTGCCTTCGAGCTCAATGCCTACAGCAAAATCATTGCAACCTTGTCGCCCTTGAAAACTTGATACCCCGGCATGCCAGGCGCGTTCATCACAAGAGACATACTGAATGATTCCCCCATCTCTGCGAATAAGGAAATGTGCCGAAACTTCGAGACCTTTAAGAGCTTCAAAGCTAGGATCCGCAGCTATATCTAAGCAACCTTGAAACAGCTGATCTATATAAGGTGTACCAAAGCAGCCGGCTGGCAGGCTAATATTATGAATAACTAACAGACTAACCTCATTATCCGGCCTTGAGTTAAAATGAGGCGACACACACAGCTTCACCCCTTCAGCCCACCCCAGCTCAAAACTAGGAATTAGTTTAGCTTTTATCAACAAGAAGTTAACCTAGAATCCGCCATATCTTATTAGCACTCTATCAGTTAGACCTCTCACTGAAAAGACCCATCGAACTCATACTGGATAACAGGCGATCACATCTAAAACAAGTGTAGCAACTTGAAAAAGTTGTAGCTCAAATAATGAATCGACCACGACCTCTTTAGCTAATGAAACAACAAGCCATAGAGTATGATCGCTAGACTCTACCTTTATAGATCAAATTTGTTATTATTACTCTTACCAAGCATGACAGCCGATTTATAATCTAAATCATTCCCCTGTTGTACCAGCTTATAAATTAAGCTCATCAAGGATCCCGATAATGTTGGAAAATGATATTAGGCTTGCCGTAAAAGCCGCACTCGAAGAAGACTTAGGCTATCAAGCCCCGATTCAAGCTGCGACCAGCCATGATGTTAATAGCCTGGAGGATATCTGTAGCGCTGATAAGGCTAATGCAGATATCACGGCGCAACTCATCCCGGCAGACAAGCATGCACAAGCAAGCTTAATCACTCGTGAAGAGGGTGTATTTTGTGGCAAGGCTTGGGCTGAACAGGTCTTCAACCAACTCGGTGGAGAAGTCGCCCTCCACTGGCATGTAGATGATGGTGATCTGTTAGTCGCCAATCAAGTGCTGTGTGAACTCTCAGGCCCAGCGCGCGCCATACTCACTGGTGAGCGCACCGCGATGAACTTCATTCAGACCTTGTCCGGTGTCGCAACACTCACCAAGCATTATGTGGATAAGATAGCCGGTACCAATACTAAACTACTCGACACACGTAAAACCATTCCTGGCCTGCGTACCGCTCAAAAATATGCAGTTAGCTGCGGCGGCGGGAAAAACCATAGGATCGGCTTGTTCGATGCCTTCCTTATCAAGGAAAACCATATCATGGCCTGTGGCGGCATAGCCCAAGCGATCTCTAAGGCCAGAGAGCTAGACGCAGATAAACTTGTCGAGGTAGAAGTAGAGAGCATCTTAGAGCTACAACAAGCACTGGAAGCGGGATCGGATATCATCATGTTGGATAACTTCGACGTGACCATGATGCTAGAAGCCGTAGAAATCAATAAGCGTCTAGCCGACGATAAGCAAGCCAAACTCGAAGTGTCGGGCAACGTCACTATAGACACTATCGCCGACTTTTCAAAAACTGGCGTCGACTATATTTCTGTTGGCGCGCTAACTAAGCATATCCATGCACTCGACCTGTCTCTTCGCTTGAAACACTAATCGCAAGTCATAGATCTTGCCATCAGATTTTAAGGTGATTCGCAGACGCTGAGTCACCTTTTTTATAAGAACTAAATATAACAACTAAGCTCACCTTGCATTTGTTACCCCTTCGCTCATTCAAACAGAAAGTGCGCAACACCTGTATCCAGCAAGCTATCTATGATTAAAAAACAAACTGCACCTGCCGTTTCAAAAGCGCCCAAAAATTGACACCTCAAGCTAAAGTGACAGTTTTTCATGCACAGCCAAAAAAACGCTAGAACCCAATTAACATAAATTCAACCTTTTTAGACTAAATCATCGTCAAATTAGTACTTTGTTGTAATTTACAGTTCCATTTACATTAACTTTGTACTAACTTTGGACGTAGGCGAGATGGCCACTTCGGCCGACCTCACCTTAGGTTCACTTAGGTTCCTTAAAAAGAGCCACTTGAAAAAGCCGAACAAGCTTTCGAAGCCGCTATTAACGGGTTAAGAGTCGAGCAAAGAGTAGGAGGAGAACATAAGGTGCGGTTTGCCGGAATGCACATAGCTAGCGGTACATAACCAGCAGTAAATAAAAGCAGCAAGAGTAGAATTAACTTACGTTCGAGAATAATCGAAGCTTAAGCTTTCTATACACTAACTTTAATTATTTAGCAAAATGACACGAAAAGTAAGACCCCATTTCTGATCGCAAGATGAGAAATAGTAACAAACACTTAATTTTAACGTTTATCTTAGAGATGCTCTTAGAATTTGTTTTAGAGTTCTTAGAATTAGTCTTAATGGATTAGTAGGGAAAGTTTAGCTAGCGCAGGAGCAATACGGCTAAGACGTCTATAATTAAGTTACTTTGCTGATTCTAGGTTAGATGAGTCTAAGTTAGCATGAGTAAAGTGGGTCGAACGATTTAGGTCAACGGAGAGAGAAAATGAAAGGCATTAACTTGAAAAACAGACTAAACAAGAAGGCTCAGGGTTTCACTCTGATTGAATTAATGATCGTTGTTGCAATTATCGGTATTCTCGCCGCTATTGCTCTGCCAGCATATAAAGATTATGTTACCTCAGCCCAAGGTGGCGCGGCGATGAAAGGCATAACGGCTTTTTCTCAGAAAATTCAGACTTGTATTCAAACGGATATTGGTTGTGCCGACATCGTTGCAGAAGTAAATAAAAACACTAAATTTACTACTTTAACAGCTGGCTCTGTTGCGTTAAACACAGCTGTAGACTTGGTGTGGACAGAGAAAAATTGTGTACTTACGGCAGTGTTTATCGGTACAGGTGGAGTAACAATGACGATGACCGAAGGCGCAACAACTGGTGATTTAGCTTTATGTAAGAAAGGCGCAGGTATTCCTTAAGTCTATTTTACTTAATAACTTAACGTTATCGAGATTTAAGTTAAGTGTGAGTGAGGATACAACGTTGCTTGCTCACTCACACTTTTTACAATCAACTAACATGAGTAAAAAATGCCAACAACAGGCTTGCATTTAGGTCTATCCACGCTTTTCATTCGTAAAAATTTGCTCACCGAAGAGCAGATAGCCACAGCTATAGCCAAATCCCGCCAGAATAAGCAATCTCTCGTCTCTACTATAGTCTCCGAAAAGCTTATTTCTGCTCGTGAAATAGCCGAACTCTGTTACGAGGAATATGGCACGCCACTGCTGGACCTCGATGAATTTGATATTGCCAGCATTCCCGAAGATTTCCTCAACAAGAAGCTGATAGAGAAACATAAGTGCCTGCCGCTGTTTAAGCGCGGTAACCGCCTCTACATAGGCACTTCAGATCCTACCAATATTGCAGCACTGGAAGACTTTCAATTTAGCGCGGGTCTGCATGCCGAAGCCATACTGGTCGAAGATGACAAGCTCACCAAGGCCATAGAGAAGGTACTCGAGGAAGATATATCTGCACTTGATATCAGTGGCATAGATGAATCGGCCCTTGCCGATATCGAGGTCGATGATCCAAGTAGGCGCGAAGAAGAACAAAAAGGTGAGAGCGGCGACGATGCACCTATCGTCATCTATATCAATAAAATTTTGACCGATGCCATACGTAAAGGCGCATCGGATCTGCATTTTGAACCCTATGAGAAACGTTACCGTATACGTTTCCGTATCGATGGTATCTTGCATGAGGTTTCCGAACCTCCGGTAAATCTTTCTGCCCGAATTTCGGCTCGACTCAAGGTGATGTCCAAGCTAGATATCGCAGAACGAAGAGTCCCGCAAGATGGCCGTATCAAGATGAAGCTGTCTCGCACTAAGTCCATAGATTTTCGTGTCAGCACCCTGCCTACTATCTGGGGTGAAAAGATAGTGATGCGTATCCTCGATTCCTCCTCGGCGCAACTGGGCATCGAGAAATTGGGCTATGAAGACGATCAACGCGAGTTGTACGAGGAGATGTTAGAAAAGCCCCAGGGCATGATTCTGGTCACTGGCCCTACCGGCTCGGGCAAAACCGTTTCTCTCTATACTGGCCTTAACATACTCAATACCGAAGCTCGAAATATCTCTACCGCAGAGGATCCAGTGGAAATTAACCTCGAAGGGGTTAACCAGGTCCATATCAATCTCAAGGCGGGCCTGACATTTGCCTCTGCGTTACGCTCATTCCTGCGCCAAGATCCCGATGTAGTTATGGTCGGTGAGATTCGAGACTTAGAGACTGCCGAGATTGCCATCAAGGCGGCACAAACCGGCCACTTAGTACTGTCGACGCTACACACCAACTCTGCCGCCGAAACCTTGACCCGCCTAATCAACATGGGCGTAGCCGGCTATAACATAGCCAGCTCGGTAAATTTGATCATAGCTCAGCGTTTGGCACGTCGCCTCTGTCCGGAATGTAAGCAAGCAGAAGATGTTCCAGAACATGAGCTCCAGAAGCTTGGCTTTAAGCAAGCTAACATAGATGAAGGCATCACCACTTATAAACCTGTGGGCTGCGATCTCTGCTCCGGCGGTTACAAGGGCCGGGTCGGCATCTATGAGGTGATGAAGATATCAGATGAGATAGCGCGCATTATCATGGAAGGTGGTAACTCCTTAGAGATAGCCACTATGGCAAAAGAGCAGGGAATGCGAGACCTGAGAGATTCAGGGCTGCTCAAGATCATCCATGGCGTCACCAGCATCGCCGAAATCAATCGAGTCACCAGTTTTTAGGTTCTAGGTTCTAGGTTCTAGGTTCTAGGTTCTAGGTTCTAGGTTCTAGGTTCTACAAATTTTATCTTAAGGAACGGCCATGGCTACCGCAAGTATAATTAAAAAAAGACAGGCAAGAGCTAAAAAAGCCAATGTTAACAGCCAACCTAAGGTCTACACCTTCGAGTGGAAAGGTGTCAATAAAGCCGGTCAAAAAACCTCAGGTGAGCTTAAAGGTGCCACGGCAGCCGAGGTTCGCAGCCAACTAAAAACTCAGGGGGTCAGCCCTAAATCGGTCAAGAAACAATCGGCGAGTCTATTCCAACTGGGTGCTCCCAAGATAAATGCCATGGATATCGCCATGATCACTCGCCAGATAGCGACCATGCTCTCTGCTGGGGTGCCTCTGGTGACAACCATAGAGATGTTAGGCCGAGGCCATGAGAAAGCCAAGATGCGTGAGCTCTTAGGCACCATACTCAATGATGTCCAAGCTGGTATCCCACTTTCAGATGCCTTAAGGCCCCATAGGCAATATTTCGACGACCTGTATGTGGATTTGGTAGCCGCCGGTGAACACTCGGGCTCTCTAGATGCGGTGTTTGATCGCGTCGCAACCTACAGAGAGAAAGCGGAGGCACTTAAATCTAAAATCAAGAAGGCCATGTTCTACCCCGCTGCCGTGGTTGTAGTTGCCATAGGTGTCACAACGCTACTATTACTCTTCGTCGTGCCTCAATTTCAGGAAATTTTTTCCGGTTTTGGTGCCGAATTACCAGCCTTTACCCAGTTCGTCATAGCTATTTCTGAAGCCCTTCAAGCTTCCTGGTATATATTTGCCGTGATAATCATAGTTAGCGTTTTTCTATTTAGGCGTGCACATAGAAACTCCCAATTATTCAGAGATAAAGTCGATGTTTTAGTCCTTAAAATTCCGATTATTGGCCCCATACTCCATAAGGCCGCCATGGCGCGTTTCGCTCGCACACTAGCAACAACATTTGCTGCAGGTGTCCCCCTTATCGATGGTCTGGAGTCTGCTGCTGGTGCTTCGGGAAATGCAGTTTATCGAATAGCAGTACTAAAGGTCCGCTCCGAAGTCATGGCTGGAATGCAGATGAATGTTGCCATGCGTACCACCAAGCTGTTTCCCGATATGCTGATCCAGATGGTGATGATAGGTGAAGAGTCCGGTGGACTCGATGATATGCTCAACAAGGTCGCCAATATTTACGAGATGCAGGTCGATGACGCCGTAGATGGACTCTCTAGCCTGATTGAACCTATCATGATGGTGGTGATCGGTACCTTAGTCGGTGGTTTAATCGTCGCCATGTATCTTCCCATCTTCGAAATGGGTAAGATTATTTAGCAAGGGCTCCGTTTTTTGCAAAACGTTTCAAGATCAATAACAGACTCCTAATAGAAGAACAAAATAGATGTCAGAATTAATAACAATATTAAGCCACAATTTGTGGCTCTTCAGCGCTATCGCCTTTATCTTTGCTGCCGTCATAGGCAGCTTCCTCAATGTCGTCATTCATCGTTTCCCAGTGATGATGAAACGTGAGTGGCAGCAAGAATGTAATCAATATCTCAACGAGTATCATAAAGAGCTCATAGCTCCCATCTCAAAAAAGCTCGAGCGAGCCATAGATGGCTATCCAGAAAAATATAACCTGATCGTTCCGGGCTCAGCCTGCCCGAAATGCAAAAGCGATATCAAGCCCTGGCATAACCTGCCTGTTATTGGCTGGCTCATGCTAAGAGGTAAATGTGCCTCATGCAGCACAGCTATATCGGCGCGCTACCCAATAATAGAGTTATTGACAGGCTTAACCGTGGCTTTCCTCGCTCTTCATTTCGGCCCTACCTGGGAATTTGCCTTCGCAACATTACTCACCTTCGTGCTGATAGCGCTAACAGGCATAGATCTCGATGAGATGCTACTTCCCGACCAACTCACCCTACCTCTGCTATGGCTAGGCTTACTGATAAACCTAAACAGCACTTTTACCAGCCCAACCGACGCACTAATCGGAGCTGCCGCGGGTTATATGAGCCTCTGGAGTGTCTTCTGGGCATTTAAACTGTTAACGGGTAAGGAAGGTATGGGATATGGAGATTTTAAACTGTTAGCCGTATTTGGGGCCTGGTTTGGTTGGCAGCTACTGCCACTCATAATACTTCTATCATCTGTAGTCGGCGCGATAGTTGGCATCATGCTGATCATCAGTAAAAAACTTAATCAAGGTAATCCAATTCCTTTTGGCCCTTATATCGCGCTAGCGGGCTGGATAGCCATGATCTGGGGCAGTGATATCAATACTTGGTATCTATCCACCCTATAAGTATAAGCTAGTGTTCTTCATAGAATGGTGTAAGAAGTAGGATTATGTCTAAATATTTAATTGGCTTAACTGGCGGCATAGGTAGCGGTAAAACCACTGTCGCCAATCTATTTGCAGAATTAGGCATCGAATTAGTCGATGCCGATGTAGTCGCACGAGATGTAGTAGAAATAGGCACTAGCGGCTTAACTCAAATAGCGGCCCATTTCGGTAAACAGATATTGAACCAAGATGGCAGATTAGATCGAGTCGCTCTAAGAGAAATTATCTTCAGCGAGCCGAAAGAGCGAAGCTGGATCAACGGCTTACTACACCCTATGATACGAACCGAGATGCTAAATCAATTAGCATCCACGTCATCACCCTACACAATTCTCGTCGCTCCCTTGCTATTTGAGAATGAATTAGATAGGTTAGTGAACCGTACACTTTTGATTGATATTTCACCTGAACAACAACGAAAGCGTACCATTAACAGGGATTCGGTAACTAACGAGCAAGTTGAAAAAATTATAAGTAGCCAGGCCCCAAGAGTCGAGAAACTACTTAAAGCTGATGATGTCATAGACAATCATGGAAAGATATCGGCGCTAAAAAGCAAAGTAATTGCACTACATAATAATTATTTAAAATTGTCCAATAACGCTTAATAAACGCCATGACTGAATTGATCTATGAACAGCCTCTAAACGAGAAGACTCGAAGCTACCTTAGACTTGAGTATCTTGAACAACAACTGCAAATGAACTTGGATCAAGATCATCAACATCGTTGTTTCTACCCCCTTTTCTCATTATGTGAGCTAGCTGAGCGATGCGACTACCGCGGCGAGGTACTCAAAGACCTAGATAAGCAGATTTCATTACTGTCCAATTGGAAAAGCCTGCCCCACATAGATAAACAGCAAGTCGATAAATACTTATCCCTCCTATCTAACGCTCGAGACACACTTCAAATAAGCGAAAGACCCGGTAGCCAACTAAAACAGAATCGTTTCTTAATGGCTCTACGCCAAAGATTCAATATGCCTGGAGCATGTTGTAATTTTGACCTGCCACAACTTCATTATTGGTTAGCCAAGCCTTGGGATGTTCGAAGACAAGAGTACTCGCAGTGGCTAGATACATTTAGAGCGTTACTGACCCCCATCAGCCTGCTTCTTGAACTAACCAGATTAACGACTGAATATACTGCAGCCGTGGCGAAAGCTGGGTTCTATCAAGGTAATAGTAATCAGGCACTGTCATTAATTAGAGTGCAACTAGACTCACATCAAGGCTGTTACCCTACCATTAGTGGGCATAAAAATAGATACGCGATTCACTTCGTACAATTCGACCAACAAAAACACTCGGATAAAGCGATTGAGTTTAAGTTAGCAACCTGTATCTAAAGACAGTATTATAGGTTTCATATCAAACATCATGCTTAAACAGCTAAACTTAAGCTAGGCCCTGAGCCCAAAGTTAAGCCAAGTTTGCACGCGTACCTTGTAGAGACCGAACAATGACAACCCGAGTAAAGTGTCCCACCTGCCAAACAGAAGTGATCTGGAATTCAGAGTCCAAGTTTAAACCTTTCTGCAGTGATCGCTGTAAGCTAATCGACCTAGGCGACTGGGCATCTGAAAAACATGCAATCCCAGTCAAGCCAGAATTTGATCACGAGACTCTGGATGCCCAGGGATATGATGAATCAGGTTTCTTCAAAGAGGATTAATCCAATTGTCAGTCTCGATAGCTACAACTAAAAGAGTACATGTTGCTGTAGGCGTGATCATGAATGCTGATGAGCAGATCCTGCTGGCCAAACGCCTCACCCATCTACATCAAGGTGGAAAGTGGGAGTTCCCCGGCGGTAAAGTCGAAAAGGGCGAATCTGTGACTCAAGCATTAGCGCGAGAGCTGAAAGAGGAAGTTGATTTAACCATCACAGATACAAGCTCCCTAATGAGCATCAGTCACGACTACCCGGATAAGCAAGTGCTCTTGGATATCCATTGGGTAACTTGCTTCACAGGAGAGGCTCACGGGCTTGAAGGGCAAGAAGTTAAGTGGGTCGCTAAGTCAGATTTACAAAACTACGACTTCCCTGAAGCCAACAAGCCTATAATCGACAAGATTTTAGAGAGTTAATTGCAACTCTAGCAATAACTAAGATATAAGATTCAGTATTGAGGGGATATTTAATTTCACTAGAAATCGAATAGCTCCTGAATTTTAGTTTGCTATTTAAGCTCAAAAAACGATTTTCTACTTCTATTCCCCACGAATACCAATCCTTACATTTAGAATATTAATCATAATTTTTATTGATTAGACTGCAGATTAATTGACCCTTTGGCGAACAGGCATACTGAGCCAGATAGGGGACAAAAGTGTGGCTGGAATGATGCCAGCAAGATGATTAAACTCGATGGCCATACCCTACAAGACTGTTAACAATGCGTTTACCATGCTAACTTAACCACATCGAATTGTTTACCATCGGACTACTTTTGGTAAGGAGTTTGTAATCACGCCGTTGCCTGCAACACCTAAGTACGACCCCAAGTTTGAACTCTAACAATTGTTAGTGAAAGGCACGAGCACCAAAACTTCTAACCTCGAGCACTGAGTTCTTATGAAAAGTATAATTTTAATTGCTGGATTACTCCTAAGTAGCGCTACACATCAAGCCTTTGCCGAAGAACAATGCGGTAAGGTCACTATCGCAGATATGAATTGGAGCTCGGCTTCATTAATCGCTAATGTTGATCGCTTTATTCTAGAACATGGTTATGGCTGTGAAGCCGAGTTGATCCCTGGCGATACTATGCCGACCAGTACTTCAATGGTTGAAAAAGGTGAGCCAGACATCGCGCCGGAGATCTGGAGCAACAATGTCAAAGAGCTTATCCAACGTGGTGTCAGTGACAAGCGGCTGACTATCGCAGGTAATTCACTCTCCGATGGCGGTGAAGAAGGCTTTTGGGTTCCCCAATATATGGTCGACAAAGACCCCAGCCTAAAAACCATTGAAGGTATTATCGCCAAAGTAAAAAGCTTTAAACACCCGGAAGATCCCGAACGTGGCGCATTTTATGGCTGCCCTGCGGGTTGGGGCTGTCAAATCTCGGCCGAAAATCTATATCGAGCGCTAAAGCTCGATGCAGCAGGGTTTGATCTTATCGATCCCGGCTCAGGAGCGGGCCTGTCTGGATCCATCGCCCGTGCCTATGAACGCAAAAAGCCTTGGTTTGGTTACTACTGGGCACCCACAGCGATATTAGGTAAATACAAAATGGCCAAGGTGGATTTTGGTACCGGCATCGATGCAGAGCATTTTCGCGACTGTATTTCACAAGTTGAGTGCGCCGAGCCTAAGGTCACCATGTACCCATCGGCACTGGTACAAACTGTCACCACCACAGCTTTCGCTGAAAAATCACCCCAGGGATTTGAGTATCTTGGTAAACGCTCTCTGACCAATGCCCAAATGAACGGCTTGCTCGCTTGGATGGAAGATAATCAGGCAGACGGTAATATCGCAGCCGAGTACTTCCTAATGAATCATGAAGATATCTGGCTTAAATGGGTTCCCGCCGATGTCGCCGCAAAGGTGAAATCGGCAATAGAAGCACTATAACCCCAAACAAAAATGCGAAGCCTACAGAGCCTCGCATTTTTGCTCCCATCTAGATTATCCCGTGTAAAAAACGATAGAGGTAGTAATGGCTGACTTTTCTTGGTTCAGCAAGTTTCCGAAAATGGACCGTGCCACTTTGGTGGAAATACGTAAATATTTGGACAGCAGCTTTCGGGACTTTTCCCGAGAGTATGGCGATGTCATCGAGTCTTTCTTCGATCCACTGCTCGGCTTTCTTATCTGGTTTGAAAAGCTGTTGGTGCAATCCCCCTGGTGGGCAGTATTGCTCTCTATTACCGCTTTGGTTTACTTCACCAGTCGTTCATGGAAATTGTCCTTGGGCGTCGTCGTTTCATTTCTGCTTATCGGCTATTTCGGCATGTGGGAAGATACCATGCGCACCCTTAGTATCATTACCGTATGTACGCTAATGGCCATCGTACTGGGCGTCCCCATTGGTATCTTAATGGCCCGCAACAATCGCACCCAAGCGGTAGTGACACCAATTCTGGACGTGATGCAAACCATGCCCGCCTTCGTTTACCTGATCCCTGTGGTCATGTTACTTGGCATTGGCAAGGTGCCAGGGGTAATAGCCGTTGTCATCTATGCTATCCCGCCAGTCATTCGATTGACTAACTTGGGGATCCGTTTGGTAGACAAAGAAGTGTTGGAGGCAGCCACTGCCTATGGCGCCAATTCGATGCAACGTCTGATGGGGGTTCAGTTACCACTAGCCTCTCCCACTATCATGGCAGGTATCAACCAGACCATTATGATGGCACTGGGGATGGTCGTGATTGCGTCTATGATTGGCGTCAAGGGCCTGGGTCAGCCTGTCCTCAAGTCTATCACCAACCAGTATTTCACCTTGGGGCTCTTTAACGGTTTAGCCATCGTCGCTCTGGCCATTATTTTTGATCGCACCTCTCAAGCCTACGCAAAGCGATCTCAGCAACATATGCAGGGTGGACAGCATGACTAACGGATCACAAATTCAGCCACTTATTCAGATAAAGGATCTTTACAAAATCTTTGGTAAAAAACCAACCAAGGTCATGCCTATGGTTAGAGAAGGTTTATCCAAGGATGACATCCTGGCGAAAACTGGCCATACAGTGGGCCTTAAAGCCATCAACCTCGACATTCACAAGGGAGAGATCTTTGTGATTATGGGGTTATCAGGTTCGGGGAAATCGACCTTGATCCGTCACTTCAATCGGCTTATCGATCCTACTGAAGGGCAAATCCTAGTTGAAGGCGTGGATGTAATGAAGCTCAACACCAAGGAACTCGAGCAATTTCGTCGCAAGAAAATGGCAATGGTATTCCAACGCTTTGGTTTAATGCCCCACAGAAGCGTACTGGAAAATGTGGCCTATGGACTCAGCGTACAAGGGATAGATAAAGTCACGAGAAATGCCAAAGCTAAACAATGGCTTGAGACTGTCGGTCTGACCGGATATGAGCAGCAATTCCCCGCTCAGCTTTCCGGTGGTCAGCAGCAACGCGTCGGCTTGGCGAGGGCCCTGTGTACCGATGCTGAGATCCTCTTGATGGATGAAGCCTTCTCGGCACTGGATCCTTTGATACGCAGTGAAATGCAGGACCAACTGATTGAACTGCAAAAAGAACTGCATAAGACCATCATTTTCATTACCCACGATCTCGATGAAGCGCTGCGAATTGGCGACCGGATCGCGATCCTCAAAGATGGCAATCTGATCCAAGTAGGTGAGCCAGTGGACATCTTGCTCAACCCTGCCGACGACTATGTCGAAGCCTTCGTAAAGGATGTAAATCGACCACGAGCGCTAACAGTCGAAACAGTCATGAAGCCGCCTGCATATCGCCTAACCGCCGACACTATAGGTGAAGCGCTCAAACAGATGAAACGTATCCCGGCTAACTATGCCTATTACGTTACCGATGAGGGTTTTCAGGGCGTCGTGTGTCAGGTAGCACTGGAAGATGCCGTCAAGACAGATAAAGAAGCGCCGATGGATGAGTTTAAGGTAGAAGAGTTGGAGCCGATATCGCCGGATGCACTGCTCGAAAGCATCATACCAGCAACCATGGAATCAGACTTTCCTCTGCCTGTTGTCGATTCCGATGGAGACTTACAAGGTGAGCTTTCCCGTGCTCATCTGGCAGACGTGCTAGCGGATTTCTACACCGGAGATGATGCTGACGACAACGCAGACGCAAAAAAGCCAAGCTCAACCTCCAAGGATAAATGATTAAAAAGCGACACTAGAGCTTATAACCAAACAGCAAAAAGCCCGCTTATCTTTCGATAGGCGGGCTTTTCTAAAAGGTTGAGTTGGCCGATAAGCCGGGTCTTGTCGTGGACAGTTATTCATCTAGGCCTGCAATCGCTCACAGGCTCAAGCGACCTACCCGGTTCCAACGCGAGCCGCGCATTAACTATTAAAAGTACTGGAACCCTATTTGGTCTTGCTTCGGGTAGAGTTTACCTTGCCACAGACTATTACTAGCCGTGCGGTGCGCTCTTACCGCACCCTTTCACCCTTACCAATCCGAAGATTGGCGGTCTCCTCTCTGCTGCACTTGTCGTCGGTTCACACCGCCCAGGCGTTACCTGGTACCCTGCTCTATGAAGCCCGGACTTTCCTCCCCGCTCTTGCGAACGCGGCAACTGTCTGGCCAACTCGGCGCGGATTATAGCGAGTGTTGGCGATTACGGCAAGTTGTTAAATGCCCAGTGTTAATAACCTGGGCCGTCACAAGCTCACTTCGAAGGGACTTTTTGTCATATAAGAAAAAATAACAGCAACATTGTCTTTCTCTCGAAGCGACACAGTCGTGCCCTCGAAGGCCTTAGGCCGCGCTCGCAACCGCTTTTACAAACCTATCTCTAAACCATATTTGTAGAGTGCGTTTTTCTTTAGCCCGTAGATCTGTCCAGCGATTGCCGCCGCTTTTTTCAAGGGGAGCTCTTCTACAAGTAACTTAAGGGTATTAATCACTTCAGTTGGAATATCTGCATCATCTTTCGCGCTACGATGACCGTGACACATCAGCACTATTTCACCACGCTGCTGGTTAGAATCACTTTTAACAATCTCAAGCACTTCAGCCACTGTCCCCGAAAGAAAGGTTTCGAAGGTCTTAGTGATTTCACGGCCCATCACAATCTGTCGATCCTCACCCAGAGCCGCCAAAAATGACTCGAGACTCTGAACAATGCGATGAGGTGACTCATAGAAGATCAAAGTTCTTGGATCTTCTTTTAGGGCCGTCAACTTATCAAATCGACCTTTCTCTTTTGATGGTAGGAAGCCTTCGAAAGAGAAGCGATCCGATGGCAAGCCTGAAGCACTCAACGCGGTAATAGCGGCACATGGCCCTGGTAAAGGAGTGACATCGTATCCCGCCGCTCTCACTGCAGAAACCAGATGATAACCGGGATCTGAGATCAAGGGAGTGCCGGCATCTGAGATCAGCGCAACAGGCTCACCATTACTAAGCTTTTGAATGATCCAATCGGCTCTGTCTCGCTCATTATGATCATGCAGCGACGTTTTTCTGGTTTCTATGCCGAAGTGACTCAGAAGTTTACCGCTGTGACGCGTGTCTTCACAGGCGATTAATTTGACACTATTAAGCACATCTATGGCGCGAGAACTAATATCGGCAAGATTGCCGATTGGGGTTGGAACTATGTAAAGAGCGACCGCCAGATCCATATCTACCTCAGTTTGACTATTACAAGACTTTCGTCAAGCGTAAGAGAAGGTTAAACTATTGGCTGCATCTTACCAGAGTGAAGACCTGTGTTGAAAAGACTGAATACAACTAAATTTATTTCTATTGCGGTTTTAGCCACTATTTTGATCGGTTGTGGGTCAACGCCAAGTCAAATAAAACCAAAGGACACTCAGGTATCTTTGGTTAGTGCACCTCTGCAGCCCGCAGATTACCTGACAAAGGCCTCGAGTGCCGATAACGCAGAAATACAAAATCGATACGCACTCCTTGCCGCCCACGCCTTTATCAATCAAGGTGATGGAAATGCCGCGAATAAGACATTAGCCTCAATTAAATCGAATCTGGTACAAAAAACAGAGCTAGTTGCCGAGCATAAATATTTAACCGCAAGGGCACTCGAGCTCACATCGACCTATGATGATGCCCTGCGTGAACTGAATTATCCGACTAAATGGCAACTTGCCGATTGGCAGATGGTGGCCTACTACCAGTTTAAAGCCCGTTTATACCAGCTGACGAAACAGCCCATAGAGCAAGCCAGACAGTTGAGTCTCTTGAGCACTCTTTTGCCAACGGCTCAAGCTGGTGAAGTCAATAACAGTATCTGGCGCATCTTACAGCCATTGCATGAACAAACTTTACTGAGTTTTAGCCAGGATTCTTCAGATCCGGTTTTTTCTGGTTGGTTACAGCTGGCATATATAGCCAAACATTATGCTATCAACCCCAATGAACTAGTGAAGCACCTAGGTAATTGGCAACATACCAACCCAACACACCCAGCCTCGATCAAATTGCCAACGGATCTCGAGAAAGCCTTAACGACTAAACCTTATAATCCACATAACATCGCCGTATTGCTGCCATTGACAGGCCCTAGAGCCCGGGTCGCTAGCACAGTCAAGCATGGCATAATGTCACGTTACTTGGCCAACCCGGATGATAAGGTCTCGATTAATTTTTACGATACCGCCAATGGCGCTCAACTCGCCTATCAACAAGCCGTTGCTGCAGGCGCCGAATTTATCATAGGCCCCTTGCTACAATCTGAGGTCGAAGAGTTGCAACAGCCAATTCCTGCCGTCGTTGTCACGCCTGCCAGCGATAGCGAGCAGACAAGTAAATTAGCAACACCAGCGCCAGTCATGTTAAAGCGAGTACCCCAGCTATATTTAAACCATGTAGATGACTTTACGCCTGACGATGACCAGTTCTATTTCGCCTTATCCCCAGCCCATGAGGCAAGCGATGCAGCCGAGAAGTTATTTGCCGATGGCATCACCACCCCTCTGGTGTTAGCCAGTAACAATTCGGTTGGCCATAGAATGGCTGACAGCTTCAGCGAGGCATGGGCAGAGTTAACCCAGAAACCTGCCGAGGTCCATTATTACGATCCCGGCGATAAGATGAAAGTCACGGTACAAAAATCACTTGGCGTTATCGACAGCAAGGAGCGAATCGCACGGATCAAGGCATTATTGGGCAGCAAGGTCAAAGCCGATTTTCGGTCACGCCGTGATATAGATGCCATCTACATGATCTCCGGCAATAAAGATCTACCTCTGTTAAAGCCTTTTATCGACGTCAACTTCAGTGTGTTCGCCGAGCCGGTGCCACTTTACACCACCAGCCGCAGTCGGGTAGAAAATACTTCGAGAGAAGTATCTCAAGAACTCAACAACCTGATCATCAGCGATATTCCCTGGTTGATCAGCAGCAATAACGAGACTCAATTAGTGGAGCAGCTTTGGCCAACCTGGAGTTTTGGTCAGAAACGACTCTACATCATGGGTTATGATGCGCTGGAATTAGTTGGGAAACTTGCCCAGATGCGTGCACTACCCGGTTACCAATTCTCGGGTCGAAGCGGCATGCTATCTGTGGCTCCAGATGGCACGGTTAACCGCAAGCTCAGCTGGGGTCGTTACCAGAGAGGCAGTCTACGCCCGCAATAAAGGCTCTTTATCATGGACGATAAAAATCATATTCCACATGAGCATGGTCAGCTAGGCGAAAGCCAGGCGAGAAAATACTTAGAACAACAGGGGCTGACCTTCGTCGAACAAAATGTCAGATACAAATTTGGCGAAATCGATCTCGTTATGCGCCAAGGTAAAGCGTTAATTTTTGTCGAAGTAAAATATCGCACTAAGAGTCAATTTGGTGGTCCGTTACATGCGCTGAGCGCGAAGCAAATAAAGAGATTGAGGCGGGCAGCCGAGCATTATATGCAGCTCAAACATCTCGATGTGATCTGTCGATTCGATCTCATCGGGATAGAGCCAGCACAAATATATTGGCTCAAGAACGCTTTTTAAAAAAATTTAATCATTGATGTCAAAGCAGCTAATGACTTATGGCATGATAGCAAACAGATATATAGTTAAGGATTTCCCCATGTTAGAACGTATTAAAGATAGCTTCACTCATTCGATCCAAACCAAAATCGATGCTTCTGAGGCTCTGCCTGAGTCCATCGAGAAAGCGGCACAGATGATGGTTCAATGCCTGCTGGCTGGCAATAAGATCCTCGCCTGTGGTAATGGCGGTAGCGCTGGAGATGCACAACACTTCTCTGCCGAGCTATTAAATCGTTTCGAAGTGGAGCGTCCGCCACTACCTGCAATTGCACTGACAACCGATACGTCTACTATTACAGCCATAGCTAACGACTACAGCTATGACGAGATCTTCTCCAAGCAGATCTTAGCATTGGGACAATCTGGCGATATTTTGCTGGCGATCTCAACCAGTGGTAACTCAGGCAACGTAATAAAAGCGATAGAAGCCGCATTAAGCCGAGACATGACTATCGTAGCATTGACGGGTAAAGATGGCGGCCCTATGGCTGGCCTGCTTAGTATCAACGATGTAGAGATACGCGTACCTTCAAACAGCACGGCACGTATCCAAGAAGTTCACCTGCTTGTCATTCACTGCTTGTGTGACAACATAGATCGCACTCTTTTCCCACAGGATGAGCAGTAATGCAAAACCTGCCAATTCAAGGATTAATACCATTCCATATAAGTATCTGGTCAGTTCAGAGACTCTCATTTTTTTCAATTCAAGGCGCATTGATGAGGAAATGGTTATTCCCTTTTAAGTCAATGCAACACCGAAGTGGAAACACTGAGAGCCTCACGCAGTACGGGTTTCAAAGCCCTTTATGCTGCGTTACATGTTCTCGATATAGAATAACTATTAGCTTCAAACATCCGCCTTGCCTACAGCGCTTTGAACTCCCGCTGAATGATCAGATACTTACTCGGAATGGTATAATAGCATGAGACGATTACTACCGTTAATGGCAGTTATCCTCATGCTACAAGGCTGCGCCGGCGCCGTAATGCTCGGTGCGGTCGGCGGCGCTATGATGGTCAACGATGAACGGAGTTTTCAGACCCAGATCGATGATACCAATGCAGACTTCCAGATCTCCAGTGAATTGGCCAAGCTTGAAGATGTAAAAAACCAGGCCAACATTACTGGTGTAGTGATGAACGGTAACACATTGATGATCGGCCAGGCGCCAAATTCCATGTTGAGGGATAAGGCGATCCGTGCCGTACAGGAGTTAAAGCTAGGCGGTAAGATCCACAATCAGATCCGCATAGGCAATCCAACTTCCTTCACCACCAGAAGTAATGATACTTGGATAACTACTAAGGTCAAAAGCCGGATGTTAAATACCGACAATTTGGATGTGACACGCATCAAGGTGATCACGGAAAACGGCGAAGTCTTCCTGCTCGGTGTTGTAGCCAGAAATCAAGTTGACCTAGCGGTCGACGTGGCCAGAAATACCGCCGGTGTCCGCAAGGTCGTCAAGGTCTTTGAGTCTCCCGGCTCCTAACCACTCTCAGTAGCCGCTATCTTTTTGGTCATTCGATGGCTCGGATAAAACTAACCGATGCGAGCCGTCAGTTGACGCTTGCTGACGCCAGAAAACAGCAAACAGATTTGAATCTACAGGTTGCTAGCCATTCTTAACCCTCTACTTTTCTAGCTTCGCCTCTTAGTCATTCTCTGGCTCGGATAAAACTGACCGATGCGAGCCATCAGTTGACGCTTGCTGACGCCAGAAAATATCCAAGGCAACAACAGGGATGGCAAGACAATAAATCCCGCGCCAAGCCAGCTCAGCCCATCTAACCACTCACCAAACCACAACCAACCGAAGAAGACACAGAATACTAGACCCGTGTACTCGGCAATGGCGACTTCACTCGCCTTAGCCCGTCTATAGGCTAAAACACTCAGCCATTGGTACAGGAGTAAGAATAGATTACTAGCGACAGCAATACCCACCAGAGTCCAACTGAGTCCCGATATTCCTTGATAAAACACCAGAGCCAACACAGGGGGGACACTGAATAGGTTATACAAGATAAGCGTCACCACAGGCGACTCACTCCCCGATAGCTTTTTCAACAATAACTGATTTATCGCAAATGTTAGCGCCGCGGCCAGAACCAAGATGCCGAATAAGTTCATCTCACTCGGTCTTAGTATGATGAGTATACCGATAAACCCCAGTGCGCTAGAGATACTCGATATCGGCCCTATTCTCTCCTTTAAAAACAAGGCGCCCATCAAGACTATCATCAGCGGGGCCGTGTAAAATAGTGAGCTTACCGTAGCGAGTGGCAGCGACATAAGCCCCATAATCAGCAACAAAGCCCCAATAGCCCCAATATTCGCCCTAACCAGATGCAGCTTTATATGACTGGATTTAGGCTTACCCAGAATAAACCATAAGGGCAATAGCATCATGATCGATGTCACTTGTCTGACTAACAAAAAAGTCGCGGCACTTGCCTCATCGGGAAGCCATTTTATGGACACATCATAGAGTGCGCTAAACACATTGCCCCCGATGAGTAAGCCTAGTGCCAGCATGACAGTTGGTTTCATGTTAATTCTCAAATTATCTATGTGTAATGGGGGCATGTTAACCAGACAAAAACTTAAGCTGAAATGATGCTTTCTCATCTTATATGAATTAGATTCATACTAAGGCCAGTATACCGGACTCACATATGCGAAAAATCCCACCTTTACGTGCACTTCAAGTGTTCGAAGCCGCCGCCAGACAGGAACACTTTTCCCGTGCCGCCGATGAATTGTTTATCACTCAGAGCGCCGTATCACATCAGGTACGAGTCCTCGAAGAGCATTTTTCTGAGAAGCTATTTATCCGGAAGGGAAGGCAGCTGCAACTAACATCGAAAGGCAAGTTACTTTATCAGGAATTGAGCCATATTCTCGACAGCATAAGCAGATTAAATCAGAAAATATCCGGTGGTTACAGCCAAGATCTCAGGCTCGCAGTCTATAGCTCATTCGCCGTAAAGTGGTTAATCCCACGCCTTAGCGATTTTAGGCGACAGCACCCTGACATCAACATCAGACTCAATATGATCACCGATGATCCTGAGCTATCCGATAGCGTCGCCGATATGTTTATCAGCGGTCAGAGTGGCCACCCAGGTTTTTGGCATCAACGGCTTCACCAAGAACGGCTCATTCCTGTGTGTAGTCCTGAACTTTTCGAAAGAAGTGAATCAATTGAAGTCACATCTTTATTTAAACAGCCTCTACTTACCGTAGATGAGGGGCCGCTTGGACTCGACTGGCAACGCTGGGGATTGGAAAATAAGGTGTCGTTTCCAGACTCGCAGCAAGAACATATATTCAGCCACGTTCTGCTTGCTATAGAGGCTGCGATTGCTGGACAGGGAGTTGCGCTAGCCTCAGATTTTATGGTGATGAAAGATATTGCCGATGGCCGGCTTATCAGCCCAAAACTACCGGATATCTATACCGGGTTTGAATTTAACTTTAGCTGTAAAAAAAACAGGGTAAGAGAACCCGCTATTGCCGCTTTCATCAACTGGCTAAGCCAGCAGAGCCAGAATTAGAGTTAGATAAAGGTCACTTTGACAAGGGAAAAGGCTACACTAAAATTGTAATGGGTCACCATACACGCACGCTATCGTGACATGACTAACACAATAAATAAGATGAGCTTCATACTCGGTAAGCTGAAGTGATTACAGTAGTTAAAGCGTCGCTGAGACTGGATTAATCTAACTGTAAGTTTTGTATAAAAAACCAGTAGTGGTGACTACTGGTTTTACTCATTTGATAAAGTCAGGCTAGACAAGCTTAACTTCTCTGAAAATAGGCTGACTAAACAATAAGGCCTATTTTCTCGTAAACCTTCTTCACGGTAACTTCGGCGCGAGCCTGTGCCTTCTCAGCCCCTTCACGCATCACTTGATGCAAGAATGTAGTGTCTTCTCTAAATTCACGATAACGCACCTGAAGTGGCTCTAACATCTCCACTACCGCTTCGCCCGTTGCAGTTTTTAGATGGCCGTACATCTTGCCTTCAAATTCGGCTTCGAGACCGGCAATACTCTTACCCGTAACACCTGACATCAAACTGAGTAAGTTAGATACACCTGGCTTGTTCTCGATATCGAAACGAACCACAGGTGGCTCATCGCTATCTGTCATCGCCTTCTTAATCTTCTTCATGATCTTCTTAGGATCTTCCAGTAGGCCAATAACGTTATTACGGTTATCGTCAGACTTAGACATCTTCTTAAGCGGATCTTGCAGCGACATAACCTTAGCACCAAGCTCAGGAATGAATGGCTCAGGAATGGTAAAAGTCTCACCGTAGGCATTATTGAAACGAGTCGCGATATCACGTGTCAGTTCTAGGTGTTGCTTCTGATCTTGACCGACAGGGATCTCATTGGCTTGATACAGAAGAATATCGGCGGCCATCAGTACCGGATAGGCAAACAGACCCACATTGATATTGCTAGCATGCTTCTGCGACTTATCTTTAAACTGAGTCATGCGGTTCAGCTCGCCCATCTGGGTATAGCAATTCAGCGCCCAACCTAATTGAGTGTGCTGGGGAACCTGAGACTGGATGAATACCGTACTCTTCTTAGGATCGACGCCACAGGCAAGATATAAGGCCAAGGTGTCCAAGCAGGCTTCCCTGAGCGCTTTAGGATCTTGTCTCACTGTGATGGCATGCAGATCGACAACGCAGTAGAGACAGTCATGACTGTCTTGCAGAGCAACCCACTGTTTCAATGCACCCATGTAGTTACCTATGGTTAGCTCTCCAGACGGCTGTGCGCCGCTGAGTACTATGGGCTTTGCGGGGTTAGTCATAGGTTTTCTTGCTCCGTTACTTTGAGGCTACCGTTTACCAGCGCCATGATTTCACTAAATTGTTCACAGACCGCATCTGGGTCACTTAGCCCAATATCTTCACCGTAATTGTACCCATAGGTCAAGCCTATCGAGGCAATACCAGCGGCTTTTGCGGCTAAAATGTCATTTTTTGAATCCCCAACCATCAAGAGCTCATCGGGCTCGAGCTGCCAATGAGATAAAAGGTGAGTTAATGGCATGGGATCCGGCTTCATTCTTTCCAGAGAGTCACCACCTAGAACATGAGAGAAGTGTTGACTGATGTCGAACGCTTCCAGCAGTGGCAGGGTAAACCTATGGGGCTTATTGGTGACAATCGCCAGAGGAAAACCAAGAGCCGTTAATTGCGCTAAGATCTCTTTCACATAGGGGTAGAGCTGGCTATGCTGTTGCAAATTATCTTGATAATGATGCATAAACTTGGGCATGGAATTTTCTAACTCATCCAGCAGGACTTCTCGCTCCAGAGCATGAGTTAGCGCCCGGCTCATTAACATCTGAGCACCATTCCCCACCCAGCCGCGCACTTGGTCTTCAGTACAAGCTGGTAAGTCGAGCTCAGACAGAGTCGCCTGAGTGGCGGCGGCAAGATCCGGAACACTGTCGATGAGTGTACCATCGAGATCGAATGCGATCGCCTTAAGGTTTTTCCAACATGTCATAAATTAAGACTCAAGTTTAGCGAGTTCACTGCGCATCTCATCGATAACGGCTTTATAATCCGGCTTATTGAAAATAGCAGATCCAGCGACGAACATGTCTGCGCCCGCTGCGGCAATTTCGCCAATATTATCTACCTTGACGCCACCATCGACTTGAAGACGAATATCGAAGCCGCTAGCATCGATCAGCTTCTTCACTTGGCGTAATTTATCTAAAGTTGAGGGGATAAAAGATTGCCCACCGAAACCCGGATTAACCGACATCAATAGGATGACATCGAGTTTATCCATCACATGATCCAGATAATGTAATGGTGTACCTGGATTGAATACCAGACCAGCCTTACAGCCTGACTCTTTGATCAACTGCAGACTTCTGTCTAAATGCTCTGTCGCTTCTGGATGGAATGTGATGATCGATGCTCCTGCTCTGGCAAAATCGCCAATCATACGATCCACAGGCTTAACCATCAGATGCACGTCAATATCGGCGGTGACACCATAATCGCGCAATGCCTTACATACCATAGGACCAATTGTCAGGTTAGGAACATAATGATTATCCATAACATCAAAATGAACAACATCGGCACCGGCATTGAGAACAGCATCTACATCTTCGCCTAAACGGGCAAAATCGGCAGATAAAATAGAGGGAGCGATAAGAAAAGGGCGCATAGCAAACTCATACAGTGTCTAAGAAGTACGCTATTCTACCTTCTACGGACATAAGCCTCTAGAGCCGATGTCAAATTAAACAAGATCATGTACAAAAAAGTCATACCTTTATATGATATTATGAATCAGCTTAAAAATATGTTCAAAATACAATCTACTTTGTTATAATTACGCGACCTGCGAGGGCTGTTGAATAAAGGGAAATATGATGGAAAAGGGAAAGAAGCTCACAGCGAGTATAAAATCTGCTAGTGTTCTTGCCGTTACTGCATGTGCGATTGCAATCACAGCGATGAGTGTCCAGAGCCTATCGGCTTCCGAGTCGGCCTCAGCTTGCGTCTGCAGCAGCTCCACTTCCAGCTATAACTCCTCTTTACCAGCCAGCCATCCTAATAACCGCTGTGCACGTCAGACAGAAGATCTGAGCTGGACCACTTGGTTTGCGGGCAAGAGTCGTTCTAACCAGCTACATTTTGTCGATCTATTGGAACTGCTGTACGGTCATAGTGAGAGCCCACTCGACGATGTCCCCCGACAAACAATACACAACATAGCTTCTAGACTACTCGGTCGTGCTAACGAATCTCTTTCGACTTTTTATGAGTACCTTAGCGGCTTTTCTGGGTGTTCAGAGTGAGCAGAACAGACAAAGAGACTTTCAAAGCAGCTCCCCTTTGCCTTTCATTATTATGGGAATTATCTTAGCGATTGGGCTGGTACTATCACTTATCTTCATTGTTAAGCTAGTACTGAGCTAGTACTTCACAACCAGCTTCAGCACAAAGTATATAGCCCAAGCTAGTCATTCTCGCCGTGGTAGCGTTG
Source organism: Shewanella psychropiezotolerans (assembly GCF_007197555.1). NCBI lineage: Bacteria > Pseudomonadati > Pseudomonadota > Gammaproteobacteria > Alteromonadales > Shewanellaceae > Shewanella > Shewanella psychropiezotolerans. Next base: position 366,712 of record NZ_CP041614.1, on the reverse strand, counting down.
GTCATACAAGGCCATCAACTCATCAACTTTCTTTCTGGCACTGCCTTTCTGGCTGATGTTTCTCTGTACCTTAATCGTATCTAAACTCGCTCCATGATATAGCTCTCTGGTTAGAGGTGTATCATGATTGCTGATCAATACGGGAATACCTCGGTCAATAGCAGTATGTCTCGACTTTCTGGCTAACAAGGCCTGATCATCCAGGGAAAAACCTGCACCGACATAGGTAGTAAAACTCGCTTTAGACGGCAATGGCGCATATGGGGGATCGCAGTACACCACGTCTCCTTGAACCGTGAGTTCGAATGCTTCCTCATAACCTACGCACTTAAACTCGGCAGCTTGTGCTTTCTCTGAAAAAGCCCGCAGCTCTTTCTCGGGAAAGTATGGCTTCTTATAGGAACCGAAAGGTACATTGAAACCGCCCTTTCGATTATAGCGACACAAGCCATTGAAACCGTGACGGTTCATATAGAGGAAGTAAACTGAGCGAATGAAAGGATCTTTGGTGAGATTAAACTCAGTCCTCACCTTGTAATAAGCTTCTTTATCATTCATCTCAGGTACAAACATGGCCTTAGCTGCGGCTATATATTTATCAGGTTCGGTCTGAACTATCTTATAAAGATTAATAAGATCTTGATTAATATCACATAGTAGATAAGTAGTATAATCAGTATTAAGAAATACCGATCCTGCACCTACGAAAGGCTCTACCAGACGATCTCCCTCGGGAAGATGCTTTGAGAGTGCTTCAATCAGTTTAAATTTTCCACCAGCCCATTTGAGAAAGGCTCTCTGTTTTTTACTCATCTAAATTGATTGATTGCTAAGAAAAAAGAAGGTGACGATTGTACTCTGTTTAGTGGGGAATATCATTAGCATCAAGCCCTTCTTCTAGCTGATATTCGACTAAATTTTTCCATTCTCGGGTCCAGAGAGAGTTCAAACGATACTTTTGCATTAACGCCCGGGATTTTTCATTCGCAGCAGCGAAAGTTTGAAAGTGACCAAGGAGTATTATCCAGCGTTCTCCATGACGTGCAAGCTGAATATCCTGCTCTCCTTCTATCTCGGCTAAAATATTGTTGAGGGATTTAATCTTTCTAACACTTGCAAGTTGAAGTGTATAGCCGGTAAGAGTACGCTTTTCATGGACCTCTTCGATGGGGAAATTATCTTCCTCTTTCTCAAGCTCTATTGCCTCAAACTCCTCTAACCCTTTAAAGGTTTCCATCTTGAAGCTTTCTGGGCCACCGCCACCAGTTGCTTGAATATCGGCCGCTGATTGCGATTGTTCTTCTGAGCTTTTAACTTGAGCCTCATGGCTATCCCCTCCAGTGATCCAGTAATAAGCTCGGTTAGCTCCTCAGGCTCAGGAACCTGAGAATCTTCTCTTCCCTCTGCTAGCCTGTGATGTAGAACAAAATAACCCGCTAAGACCCGCTCCCCGTATAGAGACAAAGGGGAAGACGCACTATCAGGTTCAATGACTGTTAGAGCGACGCTCGATGTGCCATTTACCTCGGAAGGGGAAAACAGATAATAACTCGCGAGTAACAAGGAAAAGAGTATTGATACTCCTGCTATCACAGGCTTAGACCATTTGTTTGCAACCACCTTCTCCGTAAGCCCATTGAGAGAAAGTTCTAATAAATTCACTACCTCTTGAGGCGTCCCTGTCTGTTTCTCCAGCTGATTTCTGACTATTTCTCGCGGAGTAAAAGGATCTTGTTCGCTACGACTCAGCAAAGTGTAGTACAGAGCTTCACGCTCCTGTATCAGGAGTGGATCGATATTTATCGACAGCAATGATTCTTTCAGGGTTTCAGGTAGCTGACTCTCCAACTCATCGAAAAAATCCAGCTCACAGGTTAACGTCAAGGAGATGGTTTTCCCTGGTAGCCTTAGTTGGCTCAACACGATGCATTCAGCAACGAGTTCCATCGGAAGGTAATGAGCATCGTCCAAGACAATAAAAGACGCCTGTGGCATAGATGATACGAGTCTGAGGATCGTTTCAGACAGAGAAATTTCATCATCAAAGACTGGCTCTGAAAATAATTGAATTAAAATTTTTCGACGAATTTCACTGCTATCACAGTGTTTGGGGCAAGTTACCAACGCGGAGCTAAACTCTTCCAGCTCATTAACCAGCGAGGTAATTAATCTTGTCTTACCTGAACCTCGCCCGCCAGTCACAACAATCAGCTGTTGACCATAGAGGCTAACATGTTGCAACCTCTGTACTAAGGTCTCTTGGCTAGGTAGTAAAATCGAGTCGTTTAAAATCACTCACACACCTAAAATCTAAGGGCGGCGAAGAACCTGTTCCAGTATCTCATCGGTCACGTCGCTGTATATTCCTGACTTACCGATAGCTTCAGGAAGAATGAGCCTCAGTTGACCTTTAAGTACCTTCTTATCACGCCGCATATGCTTGATGAATTGTTCAAAATCCATCGACTCCGGAGGGGCCACAGGTAGATCAAAAGCCTGGAACAATTTAATGATTCGACAAACAATTGACTCATCGATCAATCCCATCCGACTTGCAGTATTAGCAGCAAGTACTGTGCCAGCAGAGACTGCTTCACCGTGTAACCAGACACCGTAACCCATCTCAGCTTCGATGGCATGACCAAAGGTATGACCCAAATTAAGCAGTGCACGCACTCCTCTCTCAGTTTCATCTTGGGCAACCACATCAGCTTTTATGTCACAGCATCGACCTATGGCATACTCTAGTGACTCTTTATCCAATGACTTTAACTGAGAAACATTATTCTCTAGCCATTGAAAAAACTCACCATCCCAGATAATCCCATACTTGATGACCTCAGCCATACCAGCAGCAAATTCTCGGGGGGTAGTGTGTCTAAGCAGTTGGTATCGATCAACACGAGTTTAGGCTGATGGAAAGCACCTATCATATTCTTACCTAAAATATGATTCACCGCCGTCTTACCGCCAACAGATGAATCAACCTGGGCGAGAAGTGTGGTGGGTACTTGAATAAAATCTATGCCTCTTTGATAGCTCGCGGCGGCAAAGCCGGTCATATCACCGATCACACCACCACCTAAGGCAACAAGAACTGTGTCTCTGCCTAGGTTTTGCTGCAATAAAGAGGTAAAAATATCATCCATCTGAATTAATGTCTTGTATTGCTCGCCATCGGGTAAGATGACAGGTTCAACACAGTCAAAATCAGATAAGAGAGACTGTAGCGACTCTAAATAAAGAGGCGCTACAGTGTCATTCGTAACAATTAGAATCTTTCTATCTTGGAGGTAACGGGCAAGATGCTCGCCACCAGTCAGCAAATTCTGGCCAATAACGATAGAGTAACTTCTTACACCTAGTTCAACCTGAATCTGCTTCATTTTTCCGCCTAGAAACCTAACTGTTCGATGATTTGGTTTGCCACAACCTTCGCACTCTGTTCATCGGTTTTAACGATGACATCTGCAATCTCTTCATACAAAGGATTACGAGTAACAGCCAGATTTTCAAGGACTTCTCTTGGATCGTCAACCTGTAACAGTGGACGACGCTTATCTCGCTGTGTGCGAGCAACTTGCTTATCAATTGTGGTCTCTAGATAGACAACGATTCCACGAGCAGAGAGGTTATTACGTATCTCTTTACTCTGAATAGAACCACCGCCAGTCGCTAAAACAATACCCTGTTTCTCAGTTAAGTCAGCGACGACCTGTGTTTCACGAACGCGAAAACCTTCTTCACCTTCGACATCAAAAACCCACGCGATATCAGCACCAGTACGCTTCTCAATTTCGTGATCTGAATCGTGGAACTCTAAGTGCAGCATCTGTGCTAGATGACGGCCTATTGTGCTTTTACCAGCCCCCATAGGGCCTACTAGAAAAATATTACGTTTCTCAGCCATTGCTATTACGTCTGAATCTTATATGAAGTTTGCCGATGTCGATTCGAAAAATAAAATCGACCTAAAATGTTACCTTGCTCTAATGAGACTTGACCGCAGATTATCTCAGTTAAACACCACATAAGGCAAGTCATGTACGCACATATTGTAAAATTAGTCTTAACCCAACAAAATAGCCAGCACCAAAGTACTGACTAACCACTTGTTATAATTTAATATTATAGGTCTTCAGAGATAATTTTTGGCGTAACAAAAATTAAGAGCTCTTGCCTTTCATTCTTGTCTGTAGTGCTCCTGAAAAGAAAACCAAGGAAGGGAATATCACCCAGTATCGGTACTTTACTCACACGGCTGATCAAGTTTTGTTGATAAATACCACCTAAGACTATGGTTTCACCATGGTTCACCAGTACCTGAGTACCGATTCTCTGGGTATCGATAGAAACAGCTTCACCCAGAGGGGTAGAAACCACCTTGCCTTGAGAATCTTGAGTGATCTCTAAATCCAATATAACCCTATTATCAGGAGTGATTTGTGGTGTCACCCGCAGTGACAACACTGCTTTTTTAAAGCTAATCGTTGCAGCACCGCTGGAACTGGCCTCTAAATAGGGAATCTCAACACCCTGCTCGATATAAGCTGCTTTTTGATTAGAGGTCATGATGCGTGGACTCGCGATGATCTCTCCCTTATCTTCCTTCTCCAAGGCGCTCAACTCCATATCGAGTATGGTGCCATCGGCAAGCTTGGCGACATGAAACGCGATACTTGCAGACCCCGCTCCGGCGGGTAATGCTACGTTTAGCCGGTCAGCGAGAGCGGGGATGATGCCATTTGCTATACTCTGGGCCCCCTCCAGACTTCCCGAAGTACCTCTGTCACCTTGTTGATCTGTGATGCCCCACTGAATACCAAGCTCTTCCGAAACATCATCTTTCACCGTCACCATTCTAGCCTCGATGAGAACCTGACGAATAGGTATATCCAGTACCTCGATTAACCTGTGTACATTCTCTAACGTCTCTTCGGTGTCTCTAACTAAAAGAGTATTGGTACGTTCATCGACGGCAGCACTTCCCCGTGAAGTCAGCAGGCTCGAATCCTCACTCTTCAACAATTCAGCGATATCAGATGCTTTAGCATAATTTATCTGCAAGTATTCAGAATATAATGGCGCTAATTCTTTTACTTCAAGCTGATTCTTTAGCTGCTGACTCTCTCGAATTGCCAACTCTTCACTTGGCGCTATCATAAGAATATTACCTTCGATGCGCTTATCCAGTCCTTTAGTCTGCAAAATAAGGTCCAGAGCCTGATCCCAGGGAACATCATCCAGACGCAGGGTAATATCACCTTCGACGGTATCACTGGTGACTAAATTAAAGTCGTTATAATCCGCGATAATCTGTAGCACGGTTCTCACCGAGATACTTTGAAAATTTAGAGACAGTGAGCGTCCATCATATTTTTTCTCCTCTTTAACTACCGCCAGCTTATCAGCCTTCTTAACGCTGAGGCGAAACAGACTGCCTTCTTGTTTGTAGTTATATTCATATTGGCCTGAGATATCTATGAGTATTCGCGTCGTTAATTCTTCTTTAAAAGTTTCAAAGCTACGCACTGGAGTTGCAAAATCTTGTACATCCATCACATACAAGAGATCTGAACCAATATCGGTATTATAAAGCTGCAGCTCTAGCTTAGAACCAACCTGCTTCACGTTAGCCGCCACCGAACTATTATTTAACTTAACTAATAATTCTCCGCCGCCTTCAGAAGTTCGTCTGAAGTCGATATTTGTAATCCCGTTAATAAATGGATTTTCTGCCGTGGCATTACGATCGGCAACCTCATCATTTATCGTTAGATTATAGGTATTGCCCTTAAGCTTGCCTTTATAGGCTTTGACCTTATTCAGCGTAACTATCACCCGCATCATGCCATCGACTTGACGTACATTGATATTCTCAACTCCGACAGTATTTACTGGCATTGTCTGTTTCTCTAACCCAGAGATACTGCCGCTAAAACCTAAGATAATTTCAGCGGGTGATGCATTGAGATCGATTTCAGGTGCCATCACTTCATGTTCGAAGATTAATTGCAGCTCCAGTTGATGATCGACAACTGAGTGGAATTTAACATCCACCAGGCGGTTTTCGGCCGCAGCGTATGAGGCACTCACAATCAGCACAAAAGCGCCAAAAACTCTAAAAAGAGAAGATTTATTAAAAACGTTTTTTATCGCGGCAGAAGATTCCATTATTCCCTCATCCTTCGCTGTTATTCGCCAGTAAGTTCCATGTTGCTTAACCTTTCAGTCCAGCAACCAGAACCGTCTGGTATTAATTCAATTATTTCGACCATTTGCTGAGTAACTTTAGCAATACGACCATTATAGAGTCCTAAAAACTCACCAATACCTAAGCGGTAAACACTACCATCATTGGTCTCAACTAAGGCCCAAATGATGTCTGTTTCACTCAAGGTTCCACGCATCTTTAAGTTGTCCAGCGCATAGGTTTCCAGTCGCCCCTTTCGCCTCTTAAGATCCGGTTGAAGACAATCTTTAGTCGTATCTATCAGCTCTTCCGTCAACTCACGCGAAGGAGGAACAAATGGGCTACGCATCAGATTGGCGTGATACACAAAATGTTCAAACTTAGGCGTCTCTTTCAGTTGTGGGATATGAGCAACATGCTGTGCCTTAGTCGAAGTGACGAATAGTTCAAGATCACTGCGATCGCCAACACAACCAGATAAAAAAAGTATTAAAATACTTAAAGAAAGGAGTCTCATCATCTATTTAGCCCCCTTCTTATCTTCTGGTGGCAAATCAGCCCCCTCCTTGAAGCGGTATGTTTTGGCGAGTATCTCCATGCCTAAGGTGCCGTCGTCTGTTTTCTTGATAACAAAGTCATGTAAACTCACAATACGCGGCAATTTAGCCACACCACTGACAAACTGACCTAACTCATGATACTCGCCACTTACCGACATGCTGATAGGAAACTCAATATAGAAGTCTCTTTGTATCTCTTCACGCCAATCTAGGCTGTCGATCCTCAAACCTGAGTCTGTTGCCACAAAGGTAATATCATCGACCAATCCAGGCATCTCATTCTGAGAAGGTAACATTTTAAGAAGTTCTGCAAATTGCACTTCCATTTTGGCAAGCTGTTCTCGATAGAGTTTCAAGTTTGCTGCCAGCTGGTACTTAGATTTGAAGTCATTTTTTAAGGTCGTTTCAGCTCTCTGCTCTGTATCGAGTTGATCGATCGCATCCGAGATAAACAGAAAATAGCTCGCAACAAAAATACAGACGGCAAGTAAGGCTGCGAATACAAGTTTAACCAGTGACGGCCAGCCACCTATATTCTCAAAGTCAATATCATTAAACTGCTCCAGATCGAGGTTCATTTACTCGCTCCTTGTACCGCTTCAGCTTGATCACTTTCTTTGATAGTCACTTTCAGGCTAAAGCGTTGTAACTGCCTCAGTTCTATATTTTGAGCCACAATAGACTGCATATTTGGATTGTGTAGCCACATTGAAGTTTTTACTTTTCTCATCATATTGGCGACATTGTTATTCGATTCACTGCGCCCCTCAATCCACAACAAGCTTCCCTTCTTCTCGATACTGGAAAGATAGATCCCCGGCGGAATAATCCTGACTAACTCATCCAGAACATGGGTCGGCAAATTTCTTGATTGTTGCAAGTTCAAAATAATCTCGGTGCGCCGCTCAATATCTTTCTTTCGGGTTTTAATCTCTTTAATTTCGGCGATTTGTTTCTCTAGCAAGCTAATCTCAGATTGTAAGTAAGCATTCCTGGATTTTTGGTTATCTGTCATCATGTCGACGAAACCCAGTGCCAGATAAACCACTAGAGAAGACACCAAAAAAACCAAAGCTAAAATGCCAATATAATCTTTTTTCTGCTTCTCTCGCGCTTCTTCACGCCAAGGTAGTAAGTTTATGTTCGCCATTGAGAATAGCTCCTCAGTGCTAACCCACAAGCCACCATGTATTTACTGATATGGGGCTGTAATCTATTTTTCACATCATCCTCGGCATGCAAACACCCCTGAAACGGATCCGCTATGATGGTATGAACACCCAATTCATTGGTTAACAGGTTGGCCATCCCCTCAAGTTTAGAAGTACCGCCACATAACACTATGTGATCAACTTTATCTTTCCCGCTTGAAGTACAGTAAATCTGTAATGTCCGCTTTATCTGCTGCAATAATTGCGTTTGGAACGGGGATAAGACTTCGAACATGTAATTTCGGGGAAGATCTCCCTCTATCTTGGCTTTTTCGGCTTGCTCATGAGACATGCCATAAAAAGAGAGTATCGACTGAGTAAATAGTTCTCCACCGAATGCTTGCTCCCGAATAAAACTTGTCTCGCCATTTTCAACTACCGCGAAGGTCGTGATATTGGCGCCTATATCGACAAGTGCAACCACCTTATTCTCGGCCTTACCAGGCAGTTGAGCTGCAACAAGCTCAAATGATCGCCCTAACGCATAACCTTCGATGTCGACCACTTTAGTTTCTATATTGATATTATCTAGGGCATCGACACGAGCATCGATATTTTCCGTACGACACGCACTTAACAAGACATCAACTTTCGTAGGGTCCGTGCTATTCACACTCAAGGTCTCAAAATCGATACTCACTTCATCCAAAGAATATGGAATCAGGTTATCTGCCTCGATATCAATTTGAGCTTCCATCTCCTCTTCACTCAAGGTCGCATCCATATAAATGACTTTCGTCATTACTGCAGATCCAGATACCGCTACCGCAGCAAATTTAGCATTTTTAGGCAGGCTACGTTTTACTTGCCTCAATGACTCGGTAATTGCATCATTATCTCTGATCTCATGATCATTAACGGCACCCTTTTTAACAGGTACAGCTGCATGACTTACAATTTTATACCCGTCGGCCGTCTTGCTCAGCAGTATCGCCTTAATTTCGTGGGAACCAACATCGATCCCAACCATCTGCGGAGCCTGACGCTTCCATAATTTCGAAAGCATAATCAATTGTCACTTTTTTGTTATTGTTCAGGAATTAGATTAGCACAAAATCAACTCGTTATAGATATTTGTACAGAATGTTTCTTGATTTTACAATTGCCATTTTTTTGACAACTATTTTTAACTTCACCATTGGGCTATCCCCTTATATACTGTTGTCCCTGCTATAAATATTGGAATTATCTGGTGAAGTGGTTTAAACGTATTGTCATCGCTATTTTTAGTTTAATCCTATTAGGAATAGGCGCCATTGCTGCAGCATATTTCTATGTATTACCCGATCTACCTGACGTAAATACACTGAAAACAGTTAAGCTACAGACTCCTTTGCGCATCTATAGCAGTGACGGAAAACTGATCTCACAATTTGGTGAGAAAAGGCGTATCCCCGTTGCCTTTGAGGATGTTCCACCATTACTTATCGATGCAGTTTTAGACACAGAAGATGCCCGTTTCTTCCAACATCATGGCATAGACCCTATCGGTATAACTCGCGCAGCTATCATATTGATCACCACAGGAAAAAAGAGCCAGGGAGCCAGTACGATCACCCAACAGGTGGCACGCGGATTCTTCCTCTCTCGAGAAAAGACATACATACGCAAAGTTAAAGAGATTTTTCTAGCGATAAAAATTGAAAAAGCACTGTCGAAAGAGCAGATATTAGAGCTTTATCTAAACCGTTCTTTCTTAGGAAACCGTGCATATGGCGTAGGGGCTGCGGCACAAGTTTATTATGGTAAAGAGCTCGAAGAGCTCAACTTACCAGAGATGGCCATGATTGCCGGTCTTCCTCAAGCACCATCGGCAGCAAATCCAATCCGAAACCCTAGCAGGGCAACCAATCGGCGCAATTGGGTATTAAGCCGTATGTTGGAGAAAAAGAATATTACTCAGTCACAATATACTGAAGCTATTCAGGCTCCCATAACGGCAAAATACCATGGAGCAGAAATCAGCTTATATGCCCCCTATATTTCTGAGATGGCCAGAGATTATCTGGTTGATAAATTTGGTGAAGAGGAGGCCTATACCGGAGGTTATAATGTTTACACCAGCATAGACTCCAAGCTACAGCTAGACGCCCAACATGCACTTAGAAATAACGTTTATTCCTACGATCAAAGACACGGCTATCGTGGTGCTACCGCTGTTTTATGGACAGATACTCCACTCGAAACCTCTCATTTACTCACGCGACTCAAACAGACTCAGGCTTTCCAAGGCTTGGTGCCCGCCGCCGTAATGGGTATCGAAGAGCAGAGTGCATCCTTGCTCACCTCTTCAGGGGAAACAATCCAGATAGATTGGCAAGGTTTGAAATGGGCACGAAAATTCATTAGCAACAAACGACAAGGAAGAGCGCCTAAAACGGCAGGTCAAGTACTAAAAGTTGGCGAACAGGTCTGGTTACGCAATAATGGTGATTTCTGGCAGCTATCCCAGATCCCAGTCGTATCCAGTGCAATCGTGTCGCTCGACCCACAGAATGGTGCGATAGAGGCGTTAGTAGGTGGTTTTAGTTTTCACACCAGCCAATATAATCGTGTCACCCAAGCCAAGCGGCAGTTAGGCTCGAATATTAAGCCATTCATCTATACCGCTGCAATTGAGAAAGGTTATACCCTAGCGACGCTCATCAACAATGCACCCATCAATAATGCAGATACCAGACAAGGTACCGCATGGCGTCCTAAGAACTCCCCAGATCGCTACACGGGACCGACTCGATTACGTGTAGGACTCGCTCAATCCATCAACGTCATGTCGGTGAGGACCATGCGTTATGCTGGCCTGGATAAGGCTATCGATACCTTAGTCAAATTTGGTTTCACCCGTGACGATATCCCCAGAAACGAATCTATCGCGCTAGGTTCGAACTCTGTAACACCGCTGCAGGTCGTCACCGCTTTCTCCACCTTCGCTAACGGTGGCTACAAGGTCGAACCTTACTTTATCGAACTCATTGAAGACTCCTACGGCACTGTGATTGAGCAATCTAGCCCGACATTAGCCTGTACCCCTAATGCCGAGCCACTGCCTATCAGTGATGATCCCTTTGCCGCTATGGCTGAAGAATTTAAACAGGCTGAACAGGTTACAGATGCAGATAGTTGCGGTGGTCCCGATGCTCGCTATGCAAAAAGGATCATCTCGGAGCAAACCGCATTCTTGGTCACGGAAGCGTTAAAGAGTGTAATTTGGGGCGGCGGTAACTGGAGCAAGGGTACTGGCTGGAATGGTACAGCTTGGCGAGCCTCACGCGTGGTTAAACGCCGTGATATTGCGGGAAAAACAGGTACTACCAACGAATCTAGGGATACCTGGTTCAGTGGCTTCAACCCTAAGCTTGCCACAACCGTATGGGTTGGTTTTGATGATCACAGCAAGGAACTTGGCAGAACCAGCTGGGATGCCAATGGGGCTAAAGATCAGATCTCGGCTGCCGAAGCAGGAGCAAAAACCGCAGGACCGGGTTGGAATGAGTTTATGAAGGATGCACTCGCTGGCACGCCCGAGATCCCAACGACTCCTCCCAAGGGCATCATTTCTGTCAGAATAGATTTGGCCACGGGTAAATTAACCAGAAAAACGGATTACACTAGCTCATTCGAGTATTTTGTCTCCGGAACTGAGCCAAAAGAATTTGCCACAGGGACCAATGAGTCAAACGATATATTCATCGAAGATTCGGCCGATGAACTATTCCAATAAAGGTCTCTCGCTCACAAAACCAGTATAAAACACTAAATAAAAAGCACTATAGAGTGATTAACTCAATAGTGCTTTTTTAGTTATATATGTTTAAAATTAGTGACTTAATTTTGACATAGACTAAGAATATTTTTATTTTGGTCTATTTATTCAGTTTTCAAGTCAACTTACTGGTCAGTGCCGCTTTCACTTGAGGCAGCGAAGTACCTCCAAGGGCTTCTCTTTTTGCCAGACAAGACTCTATGGTCAGACAGGCATACACATCATCGGCTATAATATTTGAAAAGGCTTGTAGCTCCGCTAATTCAAAATCCTCTAGGGGTTTCTTCAGCGCTATGGCTTTAACCACCACTTCACCCACTACATGATGCGCTTCTCTGAAAGGCATCCCCTTAGCCACTAAGTAATCGGCTAGTTCGGTCGAATTTGCATAACCTTGTTGGGCGGCTCTTAAGGTATTCTCACGATTAACCTTGAGGCCACTCAAGACGAGTGCCGCCATCTCGAGACAGATAGCCCAGCTATCCATAACATCAAACAGTCCCTCCTTGTCTTCCTGCATATCCTTGTTATATGCCAGAGGAAGCGCCTTCATCGTCGTAAGAATGCCAATCAGACTACCGTACACTCGTCCTGTCTTGCCCCTAATAAGCTCCAGAGCATCGGGATTTTTCTTCTGTGGCATCAGAGATGAGCCCGAAGTCACTTCATCATCTAAGTCGATGAAGCCCGCTTCACCACTGTTGAAGAAGATGAGATCTTCTGCCATACGACTAAGGTGCATCATGCTGATTGAGGCATCGCTACAGATCTCAATCACATGATCTCTGTCGGATACCGAATCTAAACTGTTAAGGGTCGGAGAGGCAAATCCTAATGCTTCGGCTAACTTGTATCTATCCATGGGATAAGCCGTACCAGCAAGTGCCCCGGTCCCTAGAGGACAGGTATCGGCCCGCTTGAGGGCATCTTCTAAGCGGCTAATATCACGCTCAAACATCTCTACATAGGCTAGACACCAATGACCAAATGCAATGGGCTGAGCACGCTGCAGATGGGTATAACCTGGCATAACAGCATCGAGCTCTCTTTGGGCAAGTTCGAGAAGTGCTTGTTTCAAGCCCTTTAGCAATACGAGCTGCTGTTGACCCTCCTTCTTGCACCATAGCTTAAGATCGGTAGCCACCTGGTCGTTACGGGAGCGACCTGTATGTAGCTTCTTACCCAGATCACCTACTTTAGCGATAAGTGATTGCTCGACGAAGCTATGAATATCTTCGGCGCCCGATGCCAAGATCAACTCTGGCTTATCTTCAACCTCGGCTAATAGGTCTTTCAACGCCTGCTGTAACTGAGTGCACTCTTGCTCAGTCAAGACACCGACCTGAGTAATGGCTTCGGCCCAGGCTATCGAACCGACAATATCCTGCTCAATCAAACGGTAATCCACAGGCAGTGAATCATTGAATAATTTAAACAGTGCACTGCTTTCCTGACTAAATCTTCCGCCCCATAATGCCATGCTGGTATCCTCATTTTTTACAAAAAAGGACGCTTAGCGCCCTTTATTTAAATTAAATAATCTGCCGCGATTTACAGAGCTTTCAGTGCTCTGATGCGACTAGAGAGCGAGTAGAGACGAATAAAGCCTTCAGCATCTTTCTGGTTATACACATCATCTTCACCAAAAGTCGCAAATTCTTCAGAATACAGGCTGTTAGGTGAGCGCTTCTTAACCGCTTGAGCCTGACCCTTGTAGAGCTTAATAACGACTTCACCATTAACTAACTTAGCTAAGGGCCCGGAAGCTGCTAGTAAGGACTCACAAAGAGGAGTGAACCAACGTCCGTCATAGACCAGCTGAGCCATCTGCGCGCCAACTTGCTCACGCCACTCACGGCTCGTCTTGTCGAGTACCAACTCTTCGATGGCACGTAGCGCCGCAAACATCACAGTGCCACCTGGAGTCTCATAACAACCACGAGACTTCATGCCTACCAGCCTGTTCTCTGTGATATCTATTCTGCCTACACCATGGGCTCCTGCCACTTCGTTTAGCACCATGAGTGCCGCGTAAGGAGACAGGGCCTCACCGTTAACCTTAGTGATCTTGCCCTGCTCTAATTCCAGCGTCACATATTCCGGGGCATCCGGTGCATCTTCAGGTGCAACTGTCATGGTCCAAACACCTTTAGACGGTTCGTTCCACGGATCTTCCAACTCGCCACCTTCGTGTGAAATATGCCAGGCATTGGCATCACGACTGTAAATTTTGGTTATCGAAGAGCTTGTCTCGATATTACGCTCGGCCAAGTAGTCGAGCAGATCCTCACGACTCACCATCTCCCATTCACGCCATGGAGCGATCACTTTGAGCTCCGGAGCCAGTGCGGCGAAACAGCCTTCGAAACGAACCTGATCGTTGCCTTTACCGGTACAGCCATGACAGACGGCATCGGCGCCGACCTTACGTGCGATTTCTACCTGAGCCTTAGCAATAATAGGTCTGGCCATAGAAGTGCCGAGTAAGTAAGTACCTTCATAGATGGCGCCAGTGGCTATGGTTGGGTAGATATAATCGGCAACCAGTTCTTCTTTAAGGTCGACGATATAGCACTCGGAGGCACCCGAAGCAATCGCCTTGGCATGGAGGCCTTCGAGCTCGGCATCTCCCTGACCCACATCGGCACAGAAGGCAATAATTTCACAATTATCATAGGTCTCTTTTAGCCAGGGGATAATGGCCGACGTATCCAGTCCCCCGAATATGCCAGAACAACTTTTTTCACATCTGTTTTCTTTACTTGATTCGACATCTTTGTTTCCTAATTCCTGATACTTGCTCACCGAAACTTCGATGAGAGATAAATATGTTTACGTCTAGAGCTTGTCTTACTGACCCAGCAAGGTCACGAGTACGGCGTTTTGTGCATGCATTCGATTTTCAGCTTGCTGCAAGATAAGTGAACCCTCACCATCGACCACCTCAGCTGTAGCCTCGACTTCACGATATGCTGGCAAGCAGTGCATGAAAAAGTTAGCGCCCGCTTTTTCCATCAGAGCAGCATTGACCTGATATGGACCGAACTTAGTTTTGATATCGGCCATATCAGTCTCGTCACCCATAGAGATCCAGGTATCTGTGTAAATAGCATCTTGCTCACCCATCGCCTCAATATCTGAGGTCAGAAACAGGGAGCCACCATGCTTAGCCGCTAGCGCTTGCGCCTGTACCACAACTTCTCCATCGGGAAAGTGCCCAGGAGGGCAAACAACCGTCATCTTAGCGCCGAGAATTGCGGCGCCGAACATCAATGAGTGGGTCACATTATTACCATCACCGATATAAGCGAGTTTAACTTGACTAACATCGTCAAACTTCTCAGATAAAGTGAGGAAGTCTGCTAAGCCCTGGCAAGGGTGGTAGAGATCCGATAGCGCATTAATCACAGGCACACTGCCATGCTCAGCCAGGCCTTCTATGGTCGAATGTAGATAGGTTCTCGCCACGATAGCGTCGGCCCAACATGATATATTGGCAGCAAAATCGGATACCGGCTCACGTTTACCTAAGGCACCATTTTGCTGATCCAGGTAGAGACAATGGCCACCAAGTTTATTGATGCCGATATCGAAACTAACACGAGTTCTCAATGAAGGCTTCTCAAATAACATCACCACACTCTTACCGTCCAAGGCATGACGATACTCGGCTGGATTAGCCTTAATTTTTTTCGCCAGGGACAATAGGTCTTTCAGTTGCTCTTGAGTTAGATCTTTTATCGATAACAGGTGGTTCATAGTTACTCTCCTCTGATTGGCAGCATAATCCAACCCTTATTCTGGTATTCAGTTAGCTGCGTCGCGGCTAGCTCAAATTTAATGATAATGATTTTAAAGTGAAAACTAGTTAGGTTGAATCTGTGTTCCCACCGACTGACCATTTGACAGGGCTAACAATTGCTCTGCACTTCTCCACGAAGCCACTTGTACTGGCTGGCCCATAAGTTCGGCGACGTCCAGTGCAGCCTCGACCTTCACTTTCATACCTTTCTCTATAACGCCTATATGAGTGAGCTCTGCTACCTGCGCCCTATTGAGACTCTTAATTAATTGGCCCTTGCCATCGAGCACACCCGAGACATCGGATAACAGCACTAGCTGACCATCGACAAGTTTTGCCAACACGGTCGCGGCTTGATCGGCATTAACGTTGAGTTGCTGGCCACTTGCGTCGATTGCAATCGAGCTAACAATCGGTAACCAAGCCTGAGAGAGAATAAATTCAAGATAAGTCGCATTCTTAGGTGAAACTTCACCGACAAATCCTAGCCTTTCATCTTTAATCTGAGCCGTTACAATATCGCCATCACCCAAGCTCATGCCGATGGCCGAAATACCGGACTTTATCGCCGCGGCTTGCAACAATTTATTCGCGGTTCCGGCTAGTGCACCCACTATGACAGGCACTTGTGCCGCAGGAGTGACCCTTAGTCCGTCTAATTTCTCAGTTTCCATACCATTGGCAGTGAGCTGTTCATCGACGATGCAGCCGCCCCCATGTACCAAGATAATCTTCTGCCCCTTGGCAATCATCTTAGCCACAGTATCCATCAATCTGTTCATGCCCATCTCACACTGCAGTAAGGCACCACCAACTTTAATCACTAATGTTTTGTTACTCGTTGACATAGTTATCTACTCGCCTAATGAAATTAGTATTTAAAATGAATCTTTATGCACTGATGAGCCTGACTAGCTGCGCCTTTCATCAAATTATCAATTGCACTCGCAACCACCAGATAACCCGTCTGGAGATCGAACTTCCATCCCAGATGACAATTGGGTGTATTGACCACATCATCCACCTTAGGAAATTGGTTGTGCTTCACCGTAACAAGAGGCGCGTTATCATAAAATGAGTATGCCTTGGCAATATCAGCTTCAGTGGTTCCCGCAGCGAGCTGTGTGGTAATTGTCGCGAGTATGCCACGTTTAAAATTACCTAAGTGTGGAGTAAAAATCACTTCCTGACCTAGCTGAGTGGCAATTTCAGGCTGATGCCTGTGGCCCAATACTCCGTAGGGCGTTAAACTCACTTCACAAAAACTGGTTTGAAGTTGTGCCTTTCTACCGGCTCCTGTGACACCGCTCACGGCGTTGATCACAGGCAGCGTACTGGTTAACAAAGATGCTAATGGCTTTAATGCGGTGAGCGATGCAGTTGGATAACACCCTGGGACGGCGATCATCTTACTGTCGGCAATCTCGGCACTATTCCACTCGGCCAGGCCATAAACGGCATTAGATAATACTTCAGGATAGTCATGCTCGAAGCCATACCATTTGGGGTACAGAGCCTTATCGGCAAACCGATAGGCACCGCTTAAATCGAATACTGCCAGACCTTGTTCATAAAACCAGGCCGCCAGATGTAAACTGACATTATGATCGGTCGCTAATACTACTGCATCGGCTTGTTCAACAATTAAAGTCTTAGCTTCTTGCGATAATGGAGAGAGGCATAATGAGATATGACTATATACGGGATAGAGCTCAGATAATGGCTTACCTTTGTCTAAGCTATTCTCAGAAACATACAGACCTTGAATCTTCAAGTTTGCATCGGCATAAATAAGAGAGGTGATCTGTGCGCCCGTGTAACCACTAGCGCCGATAATGGCAATGCTTTTCATAATCTATGACTTCTTAATTTTTGAACGAGATAAAAGGAAAAAGAGGGGGCACAACTTAAGCCCTGGTAGAAACACCAATGTTGACAAGTTTATCGTCGCAGGAAGTCTGTTAATGTGACCTTTTTGTTAATTTTAGTGTATGAAATTATCATTTTTACTCTCAGTAATTAGCACTGTATTCTGGTACTCGCCTTAGCTGTTTGCTAGACTATCACAGCTAACTATTTATGCAATATATTTGAATATATATTTTAAAGGTGAAATATGACCCAAATTCCAGATCTGAAAACGAGTTTTACTCAGCTCATAGCGACACCTTCAATTAGCGCTCTCGAAGTCGAGCAAGATATGAGTAACCAAGGCGTGATAGATCTATTGCATACCTGGTTCAATGATCTAGGCTTTCAATGTAAGATTCAAGCCGTACCGAATTCCCGTAATAAACATAACTTCATCGCCTCCTTTGGCGCTGGTAGTGGTGGTCTTCTACTCGCCGGCCACACAGACACAGTACCATTCGATGAGGGTCGTTGGAGCCAAGACCCATTCACTCTAACGGAAAAAGATAACCGCTGGTACGGCCTTGGCACATGCGATATGAAGGGATTCTTTGCCCTCATATTAGAAGCGCTAAAAGATATGCCACTGAAGAATTTCAAACGTCCTCTACACATATTAGCCAGCGCCGATGAAGAAACCACCATGAATGGAGCTAAAGCCTTTGCCGAGGAAAAATCTATCTCACCCGATTACGCCATCATCGGCGAACCAACCAGCTTAAAACCCGTTTATATGCATAAAGGCCATCTGACTCAAGGCATAAGAGTCACGGGTCGAAGTGGCCACTCTTCTGACCCTGCAAAAGGGCTAAATGCCATCGAAATAATGCATCAAGTGATGGGACAACTGCTGAAACTCAAGCAACATCTAGCCGACAACTATCATGAAGACGCATTTAGCGTACCTTATCCAACGATGAATTTCGGTCATGTACATGGCGGCGATGCAGCCAACCGAATCTGTGGCTGCTGTGATCTGCATATCGATATTCGCCCACTACCTGGCCTGGCATTAGAAGAGCTCGAGCAGTTAGTCCTTAATTACCTTGCACCTATCAGTGCTCAGTTTCCCGGCAGTATTCAAGTTGCACCGCTTTATCCAGGATCCGAGCCTTTCGCCGGCAACGCACAAAGCAGCTGGAGTAAACTGGTGGCAGAGTTATCTTCGAGCAGACCAGAGGTCGTTAACTACGCGACCGAAGCCCCCTATATTGCTAAACTGGGTTGCCAAACCTTAGTATTAGGCCCAGGCAGTATCGAACAGGCTCATCAGCCCGATGAGTTTCTCGACACCGCCTATTTGAAACAAACCGTCGAGCTGCTCAAACAGCTCATCTATCACGCCTGTATTAAATAGGCTCTCTTGCACTAAATGCCACTCGAGACTAAATTGTTATTCCAGTCTAAAGTGATATGGCACGCATAAGCTCACAATATCTGGGTTGTCTATATTGACCTAAGCCGTTAACCCTAGGTATTGTGGTCGATTAGCGAAATTCTTTATGGAGTAAGTATGGCTGATATGTATGCGTCTTTAAGGTCTAACGTTGGTACCTTAGGACAGATTTTAGGTGACACAATACGCACCAATTTAGACGATGCTTTTCTCGATAAGATAGAGCAGATCCGTCAATTAGCGAAAAGCTCCAGACAAGGGGATGAGACCTCACGAGATGAGATGCTCAAGTTACTCACCGCACTACCGGATAAAGAATTAGTGCCCTTTGCGAAAGCATTCAACCAATTTCTAAACTTGGCCAATATCGCCGAGCAATTCCATACCATCAGCCGCAATTGCGACGAGTTAGTATGTGTTCCCGATCCAGTAGAGCAGTTATTGGGTAGAGTGTTGAGCAGCAATATCGATCAAGAGAAGATGCTCGATTGCCTGCAGAACCTAGATATCGATCTGGTATTGACCGCTCATCCGACAGAGATATCCCGCCGAACCCTGATCCAAAAATATTCATCGGTTATCGATAGTCTCGCCGCACTTGAAAACCCACAACTTAGCCAGCGAGAGAAGAAACAACAGCATCTTCGCCTAAGGCAACTCATCGCTCAGATCTGGCATACTAATGAGATACGCCACGAGCGACCAACTCCGGTAGATGAAGCCAGATGGGGCCTTAGCACCATAGAAGTCTCTCTCTGGCAAGCTATACCGGATTTTCTCAGACAGCTCAATGAGCAAGTAGAAGAACGTACCGGCAAGCAGCTACCTATCGACATTTCACCAGTGCGATTCTCCAGCTGGATGGGTGGAGATCGTGATGGCAACCCGTTTGTCACGGCCCTAGTCACACAAGAAGTACTAGACAGAAACCGTCACACCGCGGCGCGTTTATATCTGAAAGATATCGTTTTACTGGTCAATGACCTCTCTATGGAAGAGGCTAACGATGAACTATCCGCGTTAACTAACAATAGCCACGAGCCCTATAGAGATGTGCTCCGCGAACTCAGAGTTAAACTGCGTAACACCATAGATTACCTCAATGAGCGCCTCGAAGGCCATAATCCTGAAGTGGATCACAGCTCCATCATCTGGCATGAGAGTGATCTCAAAGAGCCACTGATGATGCTATACAAGAGCCTGTCCGATACGGGTATGAGCCTGATTGCCAACGGCCTCTTGTTAGATATGTTACGTCGCATAGCCTGTTTTGGCATACATATGCTCAGACTCGATATCCGCCAGGACGCCGAACGCCACAGTGATGTTATTGCCGAGTTGACCCGCTATCTGGGTATGGGAGACTTCAACCACTGGGATGAAAATGAGAAGCAAGCATTCCTCTTAAGGGAGCTCACCAGTAAACGTCCGTTAATCCCCACGAATTGGCAACCGAGTGCCGATGTCGCCGAAGTCATAAGCACCTGTCGACTGATAGCGACCCAACCTGCAAGGGCTCTTGGTTCCTATGTGATATCTATGGCAAGCAAGCCATCGGACGTGCTGACTGTATTACTTCTACTCAAAGAAACAGGCTGCCCTCATCCAATGCGAGTGGTGCCACTGTTTGAGACTCTGGACGACCTCAATAATGCTGCAACTTGTATGTCGGCACTCTTCGCCATCGATTGGTACCGTGGATATACCAAAGGCCATCAAGAGATAATGATCGGCTATTCAGATTCAGCCAAAGACGCCGGCGTTATGGCGGCGGCGTGGGCTCAATATCATGCTCAGGAGCAACTGGTTGAGATAAGCCGACAAGCCGATGTGAAGCTCACCCTGTTTCATGGACGAGGTGGTACCATTGGCCGTGGGGGCGGGCCCGCTCATGAAGCAATTCTGTCTCAACCTCCTGGATCTGTCGATGGGCGCATCCGCGTGACCGAGCAAGGTGAGATGATCCGTTTCAAGTTTGGTTTACCCAAATTAGCCGTTCAGAGCTTAGCCTTATATACCTCGGCAGTAATGGAAGCGACCTTACTTCCACCACCAGAGCCTAAGCCAGAATGGCGTGCCTGTATGCAACAGCTAGCCGAAGAATCGGTGAAGGCCTATCGTGCAATCGTCAGAGAAGAGCCAGATTTTGTGGCATATTTTCGCGCCGCGACTCCCGAAGTCGAGCTAGGGAAATTACCTCTGGGTAGTCGTCCGGCAAAACGTAAGGTCGACGGCGGTATTGAAAGCTTACGTGCTATTCCATGGATCTTTGCCTGGTCGCAAAATCGCTTGATGTTACCTGCCTGGCTAGGTGCTGGTGAGGCACTTCAGGCTGCAATAGACAGAGGTGATATGGCTTTACTACAAGAGATGGAGCAAGAATGGCCCTTCTTTAAGACCCGTATATCTATGCTAGAGATGGTTTATGCCAAGGCCGAACCTAATTTGGCTAAATACTACGAGACCTGTCTGGTACCGGAGAACCTTCATCACCTGGGCGAAGCATTACGTGAAAGATTGGCCACGGGTGTTAAGGCCGTATTAGAATTGACTCAATCTGACACCTTGATGTCCCATACTCCATGGAACAAGGAGTCGATTACCTTACGTAACCCGTATATCGATCCACTGAACTTCATGCAGGCCGAATTATTAGCCAGAACACGCAAGGAAGATTCATCGACTAATGTTGAACTCGCCTTAATGCTCACCATTGCCGGTGTTGCTGCTGGCATGAGAAACACAGGTTGATGAAAATACTCAGCCTTACAGTTGGCTTTATCTTGCTGCTTTTGACTGGCTGCGTCAGTCAATACAGCATCACAGAGAGCGAGTTAGAAGATTATCTATCGGATGAGATTCATTTCGAAATTAAAGAGGGTAATCAACTCTTTGGAATCGATATGCGCATCAATAATATCGAAGTCAAATTGGGACATAAAGCAGATATTATGGCGGTCTCGGCTTTGAGTATCATCAAGGTACGTAACCCCTTGATGCCATTCAAAGCCGAACTGGAAACGACCTTTGAGGCAAAGCCTTGGTATGACGCTGCGAACCATAGCGTCTATCTCAAAGATCTTAAGCTAGTCGAGATAAAATCTAGCCCAAAAGACTTCGATAAGGCCATCCAACAGTTTTCTCCCCAACTGATGCTCTTCTTAACTCAGTTTCTGGAAACTCAGCCTGTCTATGTGCTCGATACCAATGAATCTAATCAGGCACTCATTGCTGAGATGACTAAACGCATCCAGGTACAACCAGGAAAACTTCAGTTAATCTTTGACGAATGAGTTCAATTATCTAAGCAGATTGCAATCAAGACTCGCTTGATTGCAATCTGCTATCTTTTAGGCTATTTCCTGTTCCAACCTTACTTACTGAATCTGCTAAAAGACGAGTAATCCACGATAACAGCCTCACCTAAGAGCTCACGCCTTAGCATGTCATAAGCCACTGCAGTACTTAATGCTCTCACTAATGCACGGGAACGACTCGGCAGTTTCAGCATCTGACTATGTACACCATATTTAGTTGCCAATGCTATCGCTACAGTCCCAACTGGCTTATCTGCCGATCCGCCTTCCGGACCAGCAATGCCACTGGTCGCAAGTGCGTAATTACTACCTAATATATTACGGGCTCCCTTGGCCATCTCTTCCACAGTTGCAATAGATACTGCGCCGTAATCATCCAGAGTCTGAGGATTAACCCCGAGAACTTTGACCTTAGCTTCATTGCTATAAGTGACTAAACCATGATCTAAGTATGAGGAGCTACCAGGGAATGCAACCAAGCCACTGGTGATCATGCCACCAGTACATGACTCGGCAACGCTGAGACTAAGTCCTGAGTTTACTAATTTATTATGGATCTCTTGATCCAGTGTAGTGACATTTTCCGCCACAACCGCATTACCCAATAAAGCCTTGATCTCAGATTCAATTCTAGGCAAAGAAGTGATTGCAGTTGCACCTCGTGCAAACAGCTTAATCTCGATATAAGGCATATAAGAGCGATAACCTAAGATGATTCCTTCGGGTAAAGGAATAGCCTCCAATCGATCTGCGAGTGCAGACTCACCGTTACCCAGAGTGAGCAGCTTCTTCACAGCAACCGAAGTCGAAGCCGCAAACCTATCCTCAACGAAGGGAATAAACTGCTCAGTGACCATGCGCTTAAATTCAAATGGTACCCCAGGGGTAAAGAACAACCAGGCACGATTGAACTTTACGGCGAAGCCACAAGCTGTGCCAACCGGGTTATCAATCATCAGAGCTGACTCAGGTAGGAATGCCTGCTTAAGATTACTCTCGGCCATAACTCGGCCATTACGGGCGTACCAATCTTCAAGCTTAGTACGCCACTCGGTATTCTCGACTAAAGGAACCCCCATAGCCAAGGCCATAGCCTCAGTAGAAAGATCATCACTCGTCGGGCCTAAGCCACCATTAACCAGTATGATATCCGCTTCTAAGCTACGCTCTTTAAACACCGCAATCAGATCTTCCAGGCGATCACCGACAGTCACCCGTCGCTGACACTCAATTCCCTTGTCCATAAGCGTATTAGCAAACCAGGCGGCATTGGTATCCACTATCTGTCCCGCTAACACCTCTTCGCCCGTACATATCATCTCTAGCTTCATCGATACACCATAAACCAGCAATCCATTAATAGCAGCTAAAGTAACAAGCCCACTATCAATAGCAATACCTGCTAAGGATTTAATTGAGAATACGTTCATTTAAAATGACAGAGAGATTTAATAGATCAGCAAGGCTGGTCAAAAGTAAAAATGACGAACATACAGTCGTAGCGCGTAGCAGGTTTGCTGCAGCTGGGGAGCAAGCCACATGGGTGTCTGGAAATGGCCCGGCTTGGAATCGTCATGATACTTGCCGAAGGCCGAACCACATGGGGGCGGAGAAGTAGCGCTTTGGATGCGGAAACAAAGAGCGGAGGCGCCTTCCAATGGCCCGGCTTCGGGCAAGAGCTTCCCCCTACTAGCATATAAAAGGATGCATGCTGCGCATGCGCTATCTATATTCCCCATGTGAGAAGCTCATTTCAAAAGCTGTTAAACGAAAAAATCCCCAACACTAGGTGCTGGGGATTTATCGACTCTCTTTACGAGAAATTAGGCGCCTGGAAATGACCTACTCTCACATGGGGAGACCCCACACTACCATCGGCGCGATTGCGTTTCACTTCTGAGTTCGAGATGGATTCAGGTGGGGCCACAATGCTATGGTTTCCAGACTAATTTGACGATTACTTTCAGCTTTTTAAAAAAGCTAAAGGTAAAAGAATTTAGAAAGCTGTATCTAGATTTCTCTAAATAATAAATAATTAGGTTCGACTTAAATCAAGTTCGTATTCTTTTGTGCTTATGAAGTAACACACACACTAACTACACAAACCCATCTGGGTTGTATGGTTAAGCCTCACGAGTCATTAGTACAGGTTAGCTCAACGCCTCACAACGCTTACACACCCTGCCTATCAACGTCCTAGTCTCGAACGGCTCTTTAGAGGAATTAAATTCCTAGGGATGACTCATCTTAGGACTCGCTTCCCGCTTAGATGCTTTCAGCGGTTATCGATTCCGAACGTAGCTACCGGGCAATGCTATTGGCATAACAACCCGAACACCAGCGGTTCGTCCACTCCGGTCCTCTCGTACTAGGAGCAGCTTCCTTCAATCATCCAACGCCCACGGCAGATAGGGACCGAACTGTCTCACGACGTTCTGAACCCAGCTCGCGTACCACTTTAAATGGCGAACAGCCATACCCTTGGGACCGACTTCAGCCCCAGGATGTGATGAGCCGACATCGAGGTGCCAAACACCGCCGTCGATATGAACTCTTGGGCGGTATCAGCCTGTTATCCCCGGCGTACCTTTTATCCGTTGAGCGATGGCCCTTCCATACAGAACCACCGGATCACTATGACCTACTTTCGTACCTGCTCGACGTGTATGTCTCGCAGTTAAGCTGGCTTATGCCATTGCACTAACCGTACGATGTCCGACCGTACTTAGCCAACCTTCGTGCTCCTCCGTTACTCTTTGGGAGGAGACCGCCCCAGTCAAACTACCCACCAGGCACTGTCCTCAACCCCGATTCAGGGGCCTGAGTTAGAACATCAAAACTACAAGGGTGGTATTTCAAGGTTGACTCCATCAGAACTAGCGTCCCAACTTCAAAGTCTCCCACCTATCCTACACATGTAGGTTCAATGTTCAGTGCCAAGCTATAGTAAAGGTGCACGGGGTCTTTCCGTCTAGCCGCGGGTATACGGCATCTTCACCGCAATTTCAACTTCACTGAGTCTCGGCTGGAGACAGCGTGGCCATCATTACGCCATTCGTGCAGGTCGGAACTTACCCGACAAGGAATTTCGCTACCTTAGGACCGTTATAGTTACGGCCGCCGTTTACCGGGGCTTCGATCATGAGCTTCTCCGAAGATAACCCAATCAATTAACCTTCCGGCACCGGGCAGGCGTCATACCGTATACTTCCTCTTGCGAGTTTGCACAGTACTGTGTTTTTGATAAACAGTTGCAGCCACCTGGTATCTGCGACTGCCAGCAGCTTAAGGAGCAAGTCCATCACCGCCGGCAGCGTACCTTCTCCCGAAGTTACGGTACCATTTTGCCTAGTTCCTTCAGCCGAGTTCTCTCAAGCGCCTTGGTATTCTCTACCCAACCACCTGTGTCGGTTTGGGGTACGATTCCTACTAACCTGAAGCTTAGAAGATTTTCCTGGAAGCATGGCATCAACTACTTCAACCCCTTGGGTCTCGTCATCAGTCCTCAGTCTTGCAATTTAATGCGTATTCCCGGATTTGCCTAAGAATACAACCTACAACCTTAAACGCGGACAACCAACGCCGCGCTAGTCTAGCCTTCTCCGTCTCTCCATCGCAGTTAGCAGAAGTACAGGAATATTAACCTGTTTCCCATCGATTACGCCTTTCGGCCTCACCTTAGGGGTCGACTTACCCTGCCCTGATTAACATTGGACAGGAAACCTTGGTCTTTCGGCGAGGGAGTTTTTCACTCCCTTTATCGTTACTCATGTCAGCATTCGCACTTCTGATACCTCCAGGATGGGTTACCCCTTTCCCTTCAACGGCTTACAGAACGCTCCTCTACCGCACCAGTGCAAGCACTAGTACCCATAGCTTCGGTGTATTGCTTAGCCCCGTTAAATCTTCCGCGCAGGCCGACTCGACTAGTGAGCTATTACGCTTTCTTTAAAAGATGGCTGCTTCTAAGCCAACTTCCTAGCTGTCTAAGCCTTCCCACATCGTTTCCCACTTAGCAATAACTTTGGGACCTTAGCTGATGGTCTGGGTTGTTTCCCTTTCCACGACGGACGTTAGCACCCGCCGTGTGTCTCCCGAGTAGTACTCATTGGTATTCGGAGTTTGCAAAGGGTTGGTAAGTCGGGATGACCCCCTAGCCTTAACAGTGCTCTACCCCCAATGGTATTCGCTCGAGGCGCTACCTAAATAGCTTTCGAGGAGAACCAGATATCTCCCGGTTTGATTGGCCTTTCACCCCCATCCACAAGTCATCCGCTCATTTTTCAACATAAGTCGGTTCGGTCCTCCAGTTGATGTTACTCAACCTTCAACCTGCCCATGGATAGATCACCGGGTTTCGGGTCTACACCTTGCAACTAAACGCGCAGTTAACACTCGGTTTCCCTACGGCTCCGCTATTCGCTTAACCTCGCTACAAAATGTAAGTCGCTGACCCATTATACAAAAGGTACGCAGTCACGGTCTCAAGAACCGCTCCCACTGCTTGTACGTATACGGTTTCAGGTTCTATTTCACTCCCCTCACAGGGGTTCTTTTCGCCTTTCCCTCACGGTACTGGTTCACTATCGGTCAGTCAGGAGTATTTAGCCTTGGAGGATGGTCCCCCCATGTTCAGACAAGATGTCACGTGTCCCGTCCTACTCGTTTTCATCTATAGTTAGTTTTCATGTACGGGGCTATCACCCTGTGCCGCTGAGCTTTCCAACTCATTCCACTAACACCCCATAGACTTAAGGGCTAATCCCCGTTCGCTCGCCGCTACTAGGGGAATCTCGGTTGATTTCTGTTCCTCCGGGTACTTAGATGTTTCAGTTCCCCGGGTTTGCCTCACTACACTATGTATTCATGTAGTGATACTCACTTATGTGAGTGGGTTTCCCCATTCGGACATCGTTAGCTCAAATGCTTGTTACTAGCTCGCCAACGCTTTTCGCAAGTTACTACGTCCTTCATCGCCTCTGACTGCCAAGGCATCCACCGTATACGCTTAGTCACTTAACCATACAACCCACATGGGTCTTTATCCGCTTGCCACTGTACTGTTATGCAGCGTTACTCAAACTCACTTGTCGGTTATGTAGTGAACTACACGCCCTCCTCGTTCGCTTTCGCGTCTTGCCTAACAACACATTGACTGCGCTAACAGACTCAATATTCTCTACGGATAGTAGAAAACAAATTGTATCGCAACTAATGGTGTTTACTTTCGCCAAAAGAATACTCTTGAATTGCATCGCTGCAATTCGGCACTTGATTTAAGTGTTTGAGAACTCAATTATTTATTTTTCGCGCTAATGCTATTAATAACAACTTACAAGTAAGTCGCTATCCCTTTCACATTAACACTATCAGCTTTCCAAATTTTTAAAGAACGCTAACTCTCGCTTGGAGAATTAGTTTGCTCTAACAAGAACAAGTTATCTGTGTGAACACTCAGCAAATATTGAGTTAGTCGTATAGGTAAGGAGGTGATCCAGCCCCAGGTTCCCCTAGGGCTACCTTGTTACGACTTCACCCCAGTCATGAACCACACCGTGGTAAACGCCCTCCCCGAAGGGTTAAGCTATCTACTTCTGGTGCAGCCCACTCCCATGGTGTGACGGGCGGTGTGTACAAGGCCCGGGAACGTATTCACCGTGACATTCTGATTCACGATTACTAGCGATTCCGACTTCACGGAGTCGAGTTGCAGACTCCGATCCGGACTACGACCGGCTTTGTGGGATTAGCTTGACCTCGCGGCTTTGCGACCCTCTGTACCGACCATTGTAGCACGTGTGTAGCCCTACTCGTAAGGGCCATGATGACTTGACGTCGTCCCCACCTTCCTCCGGTTTATCACCGGCAGTCTCCCTAAAGTTCCCACCATTACGTGCTGGCAAATAAGGATAAGGGTTGCGCTCGTTGCGGGACTTAACCCAACATTTCACAACACGAGCTGACGACAGCCATGCAGCACCTGTCTCACGGTTCCCGAAGGCACTAATTCATCTCTGAAAAATTCCGTGGATGTCAAGAGTAGGTAAGGTTCTTCGCGTTGCATCGAATTAAACCACATGCTCCACCGCTTGTGCGGGCCCCCGTCAATTCATTTGAGTTTTAACCTTGCGGCCGTACTCCCCAGGCGGTCTACTTAATGCGTTAGCTTGGGAACCCAGTGTTCAAGACACCAAATTCCGAGTAGACATCGTTTACGGCGTGGACTACCAGGGTATCTAATCCTGTTTGCTCCCCACGCTTTCGTACCTGAGCGTCAGTCTTTGTCCAGGGGGCCGCCTTCGCCACCGGTATTCCTTCAGATCTCTACGCATTTCACCGCTACACCTGAAATTCTACCCCCCTCTACAAGACTCTAGTTTGCCAGTTCAAAATGCAATTCCCAGGTTGAGCCCGGGGCTTTCACATCTTGCTTAACAAACCGCCTGCGTACGCTTTACGCCCAGTAATTCCGATTAACGCTTGCACCCCTCGTATTACCGCGGCTGCTGGCACGAAGTTAGCCGGTGCTTCTTCTGCGAGTAACGTCACAGCTGTAGTTTATTAAACTACAACCTTTCCTCCTCGCTGAAAGTGCTTTACAACCCGAAGGCCTTCTTCACACACGCGGCATGGCTGCATCAGGCTTTCGCCCATTGTGCAATATTCCCCACTGCTGCCTCCCGTAGGAGTCTGGACCGTGTCTCAGTTCCAGTGTGGCTGATCATCCTCTCAGACCAGCTAGGGATCGTCGCCTTGGTAAGCCATTACCTTACCAACTAGCTAATCCCACCTAGGTACATCCAATCGCGAAAGGCCCGAAGGTCCCCTCCTTTCCCCCGTAGGGCGTATGCGGTATTAGCAGTCGTTTCCAACTGTTATCCCCCTCGACTGGGCAGTTCCCTAGGCATTACTCACCCGTCCGCCGCTCGACAGCAAAGGTGCAAGCACCTTTCTGTTTCCGCTCGACTTGCATGTGTTAGGCCTGCCGCCAGCGTTCAATCTGAGCCATGATCAAACTCTTCAATTAAAGTTCTTTTGATGCATCCTCTTTCGAAGATGACATCGGCTCAATGAATTATACTGTTTATATAAGTGATCCGAACTAGGTTCGAATCTATGAACACTCATTCATTGAGTAATATTTTGATTGCCGACATTCCGAAGAACAGAAGGCAATTTCGAATAACTCAATACCTGTGAGTGTCCACACAGATTTCTTGTTTTGAATTGTTAAAGAGCGTTGCTAACATGAAGAGCGAATCTTTCAGGTAGCAGCCTTAGACGCTAGGTCGTTGGCTTGAGGAGGCGTATTCTACACTCTCCGTGATTGGCGTCAAGGGCTTTTTTAAGAAGATTTTTAAGCGGTTAAATAACCACCAACAAAACATTCATAACCAAACTCATTTAACTCCCTGACTCGTCTCATTATCGCTATGGCTACTGCCTTAATGACGCTGTTTACCGTGTCAGTGGATGCGCATTATAGGGGTATCAGCCCAGAGCACAAGCGCTTTTTTAAAGAAAATGATGATATAAAGACTGAGTGAACACTTATCATTCAATACGTTTATATAAGATACAGAGCAGCCTTACAAACACAGGGATAAATCATGAAACAAAAGATGCAAGGCCCATTTAATCCCTTCTTCCCGGTTAAAGCCGGCCCTACACAATAGAACAATGCTCATCCCCAACGTAGGAGCGTGCTTTAGCCGCGAAGTTTGCATCATCCTTGGCAACTTTAGAGCAAGGCAGTTGGTAGTCCTAAACATCAGATGTATGGATCGCGTAATGAAGTAGTCATGAAACTGGGGACCAAGCCACATGTATGTGGTGAATGTCAGAAATGCATGAATGCATGAATGCAATTTCTGACCAAGCTCAGCGGCGGACCGTCATGGATGGCGGAAGTGTCGATATTGAACGACTATATGGATATAGGAGGTACGAGACCAAGGATGGACGAAGGTAGAATAATGCAGCAGCTGTTACCGAGGAGAATTTATCGACCAACATCGACTCTTTATAAACCAAAGTGGCATTGCACGTGCGTGCTTAAGTGGATAAGCCACCTGATATCTGTACCGGTAAGTTCGAGCTATTCAGCCAAACTTTATTAAATCCCAGACGCAAACCCTTTCCTACGCCACCCTTGGCGTTCAAGGATAAGTACTTCCTGTACAAAAAAGCCACCTTAATAAGGTGGCTTAGTCACTGTTAAGTCAGGAGTGCGCCTGGAAATGACAAATTGCAGACGCAAAAAGCGGAGGCGCCTTCCAATAGCCCAGCTTCGGATAAATCCTCCGCGTTCTACCGCAGCATCAAACTTCGTTTGCTGAACGCAGCGATATCACCCTACTATCACATAAAAGGATGCATGCTGCGCATGCGCTATCTATATTCCCCATGTGAGAAGCTCATTTCAAAAGCTGTTAAACGAAAAAATCCCCAACACTAGGTGCTGGGGATTTATCGACTCTCTTTACGAGAAATTAGGCGCCTGGAAATGACCTACTCTCACATGGGGAGACCCCACACTACCATCGGCGCGATTGCGTTTCACTTCTGAGTTCGAGATGGATTCAGGTGGGGCCACAATGCTATGGTTTCCAGACTAATTTGACGATTACTTTCAGCTTTTTAAAAAAGCTAAAGGTAAAAGAATTTAGAAAGCTGTATCTAGATTTCTCTAAATAATAAATAATTAGGTTCGACTTAAATCAAGTTCGTATTCTTTTGTGCTTATGAAGTAATACACACACTAACTACACAAACCCATCTGGGTTGTATGGTTAAGCCTCACGAGTCATTAGTACAGGTTAGCTCAACGCCTCACAACGCTTACACACCCTGCCTATCAACGTCCTAGTCTCGAACGGCTCTTTAGAGGAATTAAATTCCTAGGGATGACTCATCTTAGGACTCGCTTCCCGCTTAGATGCTTTCAGCGGTTATCGATTCCGAACGTAGCTACCGGGCAATGCTATTGGCATAACAACCCGAACACCAGCGGTTCGTCCACTCCGGTCCTCTCGTACTAGGAGCAGCTTCCTTCAATCATCCAACGCCCACGGCAGATAGGGACCGAACTGTCTCACGACGTTCTGAACCCAGCTCGCGTACCACTTTAAATGGCGAACAGCCATACCCTTGGGACCGACTTCAGCCCCAGGATGTGATGAGCCGACATCGAGGTGCCAAACACCGCCGTCGATATGAACTCTTGGGCGGTATCAGCCTGTTATCCCCGGCGTACCTTTTATCCGTTGAGCGATGGCCCTTCCATACAGAACCACCGGATCACTATGACCTACTTTCGTACCTGCTCGACGTGTATGTCTCGCAGTTAAGCTGGCTTATGCCATTGCACTAACCGTACGATGTCCGACCGTACTTAGCCAACCTTCGTGCTCCTCCGTTACTCTTTGGGAGGAGACCGCCCCAGTCAAACTACCCACCAGGCACTGTCCTCAACCCCGATTCAGGGGCCTGAGTTAGAACATCAAAACTACAAGGGTGGTATTTCAAGGTTGACTCCATCAGAACTAGCGTCCCAACTTCAAAGTCTCCCACCTATCCTACACATGTAGGTTCAATGTTCAGTGCCAAGCTATAGTAAAGGTGCACGGGGTCTTTCCGTCTAGCCGCGGGTATACGGCATCTTCACCGCAATTTCAACTTCACTGAGTCTCGGCTGGAGACAGCGTGGCCATCATTACGCCATTCGTGCAGGTCGGAACTTACCCGACAAGGAATTTCGCTACCTTAGGACCGTTATAGTTACGGCCGCCGTTTACCGGGGCTTCGATCATGAGCTTCTCCGAAGATAACCCAATCAATTAACCTTCCGGCACCGGGCAGGCGTCATACCGTATACTTCCTCTTGCGAGTTTGCACAGTACTGTGTTTTTGATAAACAGTTGCAGCCACCTGGTATCTGCGACTCCCAACAGCTTAGAGAGCAAGTCTCATCACCGTCGGGAGCGTACCTTCTCCCGAAGTTACGGTACCATTTTGCCTAGTTCCTTCAGCCGAGTTCTCTCAAGCGCCTTGGTATTCTCTACCCAACCACCTGTGTCGGTTTGGGGTACGATTCCTACTAACCTGAAGCTTAGAAGATTTTCCTGGAAGCATGGCATCAACTACTTCAACCCCTTAGGGTCTCGTCATCAGTCCTCAGTCTTGCAATTTAATGCGTATTCCCGGATTTGCCTAAGAATACAACCTACAACCTTAAACGCGGACAACCAACGCCGCGCTAGTCTAGCCTTCTCCGTCTCTCCATCGCAGTTAGCAGAAGTACAGGAATATTAACCTGTTTCCCATCGATTACGCCTTTCGGCCTCACCTTAGGGGTCGACTTACCCTGCCCTGATTAACATTGGACAGGAAACCTTGGTCTTTCGGCGAGGGAGTTTTTCACTCCCTTTATCGTTACTCATGTCAGCATTCGCACTTCTGATACCTCCAGGATGGGTTACCCCTTTCCCTTCAACGGCTTACAGAACGCTCCTCTACCGCACCAGTGCAAGCACTAGTACCCATAGCTTCGGTGTATTGCTTAGCCCCGTTAAATCTTCCGCGCAGGCCGACTCGACTAGTGAGCTATTACGCTTTCTTTAAAAGATGGCTGCTTCTAAGCCAACTTCCTAGCTGTCTAAGCCTTCCCACATCGTTTCCCACTTAGCAATAACTTTGGGACCTTAGCTGATGGTCTGGGTTGTTTCCCTTTCCACGACGGACGTTAGCACCCGCCGTGTGTCTCCCGAGTAGTACTCATTGGTATTCGGAGTTTGCAAAGGGTTGGTAAGTCGGGATGACCCCCTAGCCTTAACAGTGCTCTACCCCCAATGGTATTCGCTCGAGGCGCTACCTAAATAGCTTTCGAGGAGAACCAGATATCTCCCGGTTTGATTGGCCTTTCACCCCCATCCACAAGTCATCCGCTCATTTTTCAACATAAGTCGGTTCGGTCCTCCAGTTGATGTTACTCAACCTTCAACCTGCCCATGGATAGATCACCGGGTTTCGGGTCTACACCTTGCAACTAAACGCGCAGTTAACACTCGGTTTCCCTACGGCTCCGCTATTCGCTTAACCTCGCTACAAAATGTAAGTCGCTGACCCATTATACAAAAGGTACGCAGTCACGGTCTCAAGAACCGCTCCCACTGCTTGTACGTATACGGTTTCAGGTTCTATTTCACTCCCCTCACAGGGGTTCTTTTCGCCTTTCCCTCACGGTACTGGTTCACTATCGGTCAGTCAGGAGTATTTAGCCTTGGAGGATGGTCCCCCCATGTTCAGACAAGATGTCACGTGTCCCGTCCTACTCGTTTTCATCTATGGTTAGTTTTCATGTACGGGGCTATCACCCTGTGCCGCTGAGCTTTCCAACTCATTCCACTAACACCCCATAGACTTAAGGGCTAATCCCCGTTCGCTCGCCGCTACTAGGGGAATCTCGGTTGATTTCTGTTCCTCCGGGTACTTAGATGTTTCAGTTCCCCGGGTTTGCCTCACTACACTATGTATTCATGTAGTGATACTCACTTATGTGAGTGGGTTTCCCCATTCGGACATCGTTAGCTCAAATGCTTGTTACTAGCTCGCCAACGCTTTTCGCAAGTTACTACGTCCTTCATCGCCTCTGACTGCCAAGGCATCCACCGTATACGCTTAGTCACTTAACCATACAACCCACATGGGTCTTTATCCGCTTGCCACTGTACTGTTATGCAGCGTTACTCAAGCTCACTTGTCGGTTATGTAGTGAACTACACGCCCTCCTCGTTCGCTTTCGCGTCTTGCCTAACAACACATTGACTGCGCTAACAGACTCAATATTCTCTACGGATAGTAGAAAACAAATTGTATCGCAACTAATGGTGTTTACTTTCGCCAAAAGAATACTCTTGAATTGCATCGCTGCAATTCGGCACTTGATTTAAGTGTTTGAGAACTCAATTATTTATTTTTCGCGCTAATGCTATTAACCACTGTAATCCTTACCTCTTACGAAGTAGCTTTCACAATAGTCCCTTTCACATTAACACTATCAGCTTTCCAAATTTTTAAAGAACGCTAACTCTCGCTTGGAGAATTAGTTTGCTCTAACAAGAACAAGTTATCTGTGTGAACACTCAGCAAATATTGAGTTAGTCGTATAGGTAAGGAGGTGATCCAGCCCCAGGTTCCCCTAGGGCTACCTTGTTACGACTTCACCCCAGTCATGAACCACACCGTGGTAAACGCCCTCCCCGAAGGGTTAAGCTATCTACTTCTGGTGCAGCCCACTCCCATGGTGTGACGGGCGGTGTGTACAAGGCCCGGGAACGTATTCACCGTGACATTCTGATTCACGATTACTAGCGATTCCGACTTCACGGAGTCGAGTTGCAGACTCCGATCCGGACTACGACCGGCTTTGTGGGATTAGCTTGACCTCGCGGCTTTGCGACCCTCTGTACCGACCATTGTAGCACGTGTGTAGCCCTACTCGTAAGGGCCATGATGACTTGACGTCGTCCCCACCTTCCTCCGGTTTATCACCGGCAGTCTCCCTAAAGTTCCCACCATTACGTGCTGGCAAATAAGGATAAGGGTTGCGCTCGTTGCGGGACTTAACCCAACATTTCACAACACGAGCTGACGACAGCCATGCAGCACCTGTCTCACGGTTCCCGAAGGCACTAATTCATCTCTGAAAAATTCCGTGGATGTCAAGAGTAGGTAAGGTTCTTCGCGTTGCATCGAATTAAACCACATGCTCCACCGCTTGTGCGGGCCCCCGTCAATTCATTTGAGTTTTAACCTTGCGGCCGTACTCCCCAGGCGGTCTACTTAATGCGTTAGCTTGGGAACCCAGTGTTCAAGACACCAAATTCCGAGTAGACATCGTTTACGGCGTGGACTACCAGGGTATCTAATCCTGTTTGCTCCCCACGCTTTCGTACCTGAGCGTCAGTCTTTGTCCAGGGGGCCGCCTTCGCCACCGGTATTCCTTCAGATCTCTACGCATTTCACCGCTACACCTGAAATTCTACCCCCCTCTACAAGACTCTAGTTTGCCAGTTCAAAATGCAATTCCCAGGTTGAGCCCGGGGCTTTCACATCTTGCTTAACAAACCGCCTGCGTACGCTTTACGCCCAGTAATTCCGATTAACGCTTGCACCCCTCGTATTACCGCGGCTGCTGGCACGAAGTTAGCCGGTGCTTCTTCTGCGAGTAACGTCACAGCTGCAGTTTATTAAACTACAACCTTTCCTCCTCGCTGAAAGTGCTTTACAACCCGAAGGCCTTCTTCACACACGCGGCATGGCTGCATCAGGCTTTCGCCCATTGTGCAATATTCCCCACTGCTGCCTCCCGTAGGAGTCTGGACCGTGTCTCAGTTCCAGTGTGGCTGATCATCCTCTCAGACCAGCTAGGGATCGTCGCCTTGGTAAGCCATTACCTTACCAACTAGCTAATCCCACCTAGGTACATCCAATCGCGAAAGGCCCGAAGGTCCCCTCCTTTCCCCCGTAGGGCGTATGCGGTATTAGCAGTCGTTTCCAACTGTTATCCCCCTCGACTGGGCAGTTCCCTAGGCATTACTCACCCGTCCGCCGCTCGACAGCAAAGTAGCAAGCTACTTTCTGTTTCCGCTCGACTTGCATGTGTTAGGCCTGCCGCCAGCGTTCAATCTGAGCCATGATCAAACTCTTCAATTAAAGTTCTTTTGATGCATCCTCTTTCGAAGATGACATCGGCTCAATGAATTATACTGTTTATATAAGTGATCCGAACTAGGTTCGAATCTATGAACACTCATTCATTGAGTAATATTTTGATTGCCGACATTCCGAGGAACAGAAGGCAATTTCGAATAACTCAATACCTGTGAGTGTCCACACAGATTTCTTGTTTTGAATTGTTAAAGAGCTGGTGCTTGGTAGCACCGCCGTTAGACGCTAGGTCGCTGGCTTTTACTTACTTCCCAAGGCGTTCCGCCTTGGCTAGGGATGCGTATTCTACACTTCCCGTTGTTGGCGTCAAGGGCTTTTAAAAATTTAACTTTTAACCGCTTACTTATTGCCCTGACTGGGTTTCAGCTTCGTTTAAGAAGACTGGTTTGCCGTGTCAGTGGATGCGCATTATAGGGATGTCAGCCCAGAGCGCAAGGGCTATTTCGAGAAAAAGTGATGTTTTTGGAACCTTATAGCTTAGCCACACAATACCCACGAGTTACCCCCAGACTTACCCACAATTTAGAAGGGTTTTGTCCAAAATACAGGCTCAGCTCAAGTTATTAGCTATACAGGGTCTTGATGTATGATGACCTCAGCATCAGAAAATGCCTCTCTTATTCTCGCTTCGGTCTTATCAGCGATAACATGCGCCTCTCTTAAGCTAAGAGAACCATCCAGTTCTAAATGGCATTGAATAAATGTAGTCTTGCCTGATTCACGAGTTCTTAAATCATGGATGCCTTTAACTTGTGGGTCTTGTTGGGCCAACTTGACTATCTTTAACCGGGTGTCGTCGTCTAGCTCTCTATCGAGTAGGGACTGAATTGAGCGATAGCCTAAACCCAAAGCTTGTTGGCCAATGAAGATTGCAATAAGGATTGCAAACAAGCCATCAGCCCACCACCAGCCATATTGTGAGAGCACTAGCGCCACTAATACGGCTGCATTCAGAAATAGATCTGATTTATAGTGAAGTGCGTCGGCCTCTACAATAGTACTAGATGTAGCGGCTAACGCTTTCTTCTGCAGAACAACTAAAGCAAAGGTTAGGATAATAGCCACTATAGATACCACGACACCCAACATGGCATGATGAACTGGTGTAGGGTTAATTAAACGATCTCCACCATGAAATAATAGTAAGAAGGCGGAACCTAAAATAAATGCAGACTGAGCTAATGCCGCTAATGGCTCAGCTTTACCATGCCCATATCTATGATCTTGGTCTGCCGGGACTATGGCATATCGAATGGCGATGAAGTTAACTATAGATGCGAGCGCATCCGCAAAGGAGTCTGTCAATGACGCTAGCATGCTAGCAGATCCTGAGTACATCCAGGCTGCCATCTTAATAATAATAAGGGTCAAAGCTGTAGCCACTGCAGCGCGGCTAGCTAACTTGACCCAAAAGTCGTATTGGGAATCTTGATTCATGAGATCATATTTCTACTATATATAGCTATTAACTTTCTTGTTAAGAATAGCAAGCAGGGGAAGCCTATGACCTCAAGTGTATATCAATACACCTTTAAAAACTGATGACTAGTGCCAACCTTTACGTTCGCTTTTACGTGAATGGCCTTTTTCAAAGTTATCTTTGAACTGTTCTTGTTGCTCAGGCGTAAGAAGCTTATATATCTTATTCTGAACTTTCATCATCTCTAGCTTCTTATATTTAGCCTTATCTTGTCTCACTTGCATCAGCTCTTGCGCTTTTGTCTCATCGAAGCTATCGGCTGTGATCAAACTTAAGAACTCGGCTTTCTTGGCTTTACGCTCTTCCTTGGTAGGACGATTCTCTTTCATTGCCGACTTTTGCTCTTTCATTAGTGACTTAATTTCTGACTTCTGCTCGTCGGTCAAATCTAAACCTCTAAACATTTGACGCATACCACCATGGTGAGCCATACGATCGCTCTTCATATGATGCTGACCGTCATGTTGTCCATCTTCCGCGTATACAGCCGATGTCATAAGAGCCGTGCTTGCTACAATTGCGAGTAAACCTGCTTTAAATGTATTCATTTTCATTTCACTGACCTCTATCTGTGGGTGAGTTATCTCACGTCATTCAACACAACCTAGTTTAACGAGTTCAATGTAAGTCAGGGTTTATGCAAGGTAAATCACTGTAAATTTACTGAGTAATTATATTTCAATCTCGACTCAATCGACCTCTAATGCGATCTTTACTTAGACTTACATTGATAAACTGCAATTGACATCTAAAAAGGTATACTCCTCTTGTTAGCATATTGATTTAAGGTAAAGACACATATGAACCATCTGTTACTGATAGACGATGACTTGGGCTTGTCGGAGTTATTAGCACAACTTCTGGAATTGGAAGGCTTCGAGCTAACACTTGCCCATGATGGACAATCAGGCTTAGAACTTGCTCTGGATAAAGATTACGACCTGATTCTTCTCGATGTCATGTTGCCAAAGCTAAATGGTTTCGAGGTGTTGAAATCTCTCCGAGCTAACAAGCAGACACCTGTGCTAATGCTCACCGCTCGCGGTGACGAGATTGATAGAGTTGTTGGACTCGAGATAGGAGCCGACGACTATTTGCCTAAACCTTTCAATGATAGAGAGCTAGTCGCACGAATCAAGGCGATTATTCGTCGTAGCCATATTTTACCCAACGACAAGCAACCCAGTGTTTATGAATATGGCGATATCACGCTAGACCCGAGCCGTCAGGAAGTTTATTGTCAGGAGCAGCTACTCATACTTACCGGAACTGAGTTTGGTTTATTATTTGAAATGGTACAAAATGCAGGTGACTTGATAAGTAAAGATAGCTTGAGTGAGAAAGTACTCAATAAGAAGCTGATGCCATTCGACAGAAGCTTAGATATGCACCTTTCTAATCTACGTAAGAAGCTACCAGAACGTATGGATGGTAGACCCAGAGTCAAGACTATTCGCGGCAAAGGTTACATCTGGCTACCCTAATGACAGTGAGTAGACTCCCAAACCGCATATTTATTAAATTATTACTCGGCTTCTGGCTCTGCAGCTCCTTGATCATAGCCATTGTGGGTCTGCTACCTCTATTACAGCAAAACCATGACAGGGCACCGCTTCCCCCTCATCTTGCAAAGATGCTCGTCAGGGTTGCCGAACGGGTCAGTATACGTTTGGAAGACGGTCCCCAATCGATTAACAGCAGTCGATTTAAACGGCTCACTCATATCAGAGATAGAAACGACAAGCCTGTCCGTTTTTATATTGTCGATCATCAGGGCAGAGTCATTAACTCACACAAGGTATCTCGGGGTTTACGCCGCTTCATGCTGATGGCAGATGAGGCCGAACGGCCTATGACACATCAATTTAAGAGAGAATTGATTTTTGGCCCCTATGAGTTCGATGTCAAAGGAGAAAAATACTCAATTTATGGCAGACTAGCCGATCATCATCCACGCCCTTGGTTTTTCTTCTTCGCCGAAAATAAACTACTGACATTAAGTCTAGCCATCATACTCTCCGGCCTCTTATGTGGCCTGCTCGCCTGGCACCTGGGAAAACCGCTGCGAACATTGAGATTAAGCGCCGATGCACTTGCGGCCGGAGATTTAACCAGCCGTGTAGATAAGGCAACCACTAATCGCAAAGATGAGATTGGTCAGCTAGCTCTGGCATTTAACGGTATGGCAAATTCAGTTGAGAATATGGTTAAAAGCCAACAAAGGCTCATTAGTGATATCTCCCATGAGCTAAGAACACCACTGACCCGGTTACAATTAGCCTTAGCCTTGGCCCGTAAGAAGGGACAGGAATCAGCCGAAACGGAACGTATCGGCTATGAAGCAGAACAGCTAGAACAGATGATCGCTGAGTTGCTTGAGCTTTCTCGAGTAAAGCTCAACATTCACGATACTAAGCATCTAGTGTCGCTCAATGAAACCTTGAGTCAGGTACTCGATGATGCAGATTTTGAAGCTTCTCAGCAGGGCAAGCAACTCTTGATAGATATTGATGACGCTATCTCTATGCCAACAAGCCCTAGACCACTGGCTAGAGCAATTGAAAACTTGCTCAGAAATGCGATTCGCTATGCCGAGCAGCAGATCAATATCACGGCTCAAGCATCCGACACAGAAGTCACAATTATTATCTGCGACGACGGACCTGGCATCGAGAATGAACAAGATCTACATGCTATCTTCGACCCATTCTATCGACCTCAAACGGCTCGGGAGAGAGAGTCTGGCGGCTGGGGGCTAGGGCTGGCAATTACTAAGGCTGCTATTGATGCTCACCAGGGAGAAATAGTTGCAGATAACCTTACTCCCCATGGTCTTAGAGTCACTATCAAACTACCCAGCTAGCCATATTGAGTACATAAATAGTGAGACTAAGGATCATAATGGATGCTCACCAAGGAAAGGTAACCGCTGAGAACATTTTTCCCAGCGGCCTCAAAGTCAGCATTAAGCTACCGACATAAACATTTTTTGTTGATCATGCACTCGGTTATTGGCTGACAGCCAAGCTGAAAATTCAAGTTTAGTGGGGATACGTTTATCTGAGTGTCCCATCAGATGGGTTAGTGCGTAACTGAATTGATAGTACATCTGCACATCACCACTATGCTTATTAGCATCGTCGCTATTTATCATGGCGCCGCGTAAATAGTTGACCACGAGTTCAGCCCTGTCGAAACCGGCAACATCACCAACTTGGCTAATCAGGGCTTTATTCCACTGCTCATACTGAGAGTGAAGCTTCTCGAAGCGATGGCGGTAATACTCAGTCGCTTGCACTAAAATCTCAGCATTTGGCATCACACGCTCGATGACAAAACGTTGATTAAATAAAGTATCTCGCAGGCGCCAGCAGTGGTGAAATAAGATTCGCTTTAAAGGCTCGTTATAATTTAACTCATCTTCTTTAGCTTGAGTCAGCCAGCGGCTGTAATCGGCACACGCTACCGCGGCAATAAGATCGGCTTCTGAGGGGAAGTGGTTATAGATGGTTCCTTTAGAGATCTGGCTTGCCTTCACCAGATGTGAGCGACACAGATCGAATGTCTTATGCCCTTGCAGGCACCGTTGAGCGACCTCTATCAAGTAATTGCCACGCTGCTCCCAGTTACTCATCATCAACCTCATCACACTTCCAGTAAACAATCTAATTTCAACTTCACAATCATAAGGTAACAAGCTTCAATACAATTCGATATTGAGTAATACTGGTAGCACCATTTACTATTTCGATATCAACACACGGCCATGCTTAAGATTGAATTATTAGAAGGTTTTATCGCTGTCGCCGAGTGCGGAAATTTATCCAAGGCGGCGGAGAAGATCTGTCGGACTCAATCAACCCTGAGCCTGCAAATTAAAAAGCTGGAGGAGAGTGTGGGCCGGCCATTATTACTGAGGGATAATAAAGGTGTCACGCTGACAGAGTCAGGGGAAACCCTGCTTAACTACGC
This sequence comes from Shewanella psychropiezotolerans, assembly GCF_007197555.1. Classification (NCBI taxonomy): domain Bacteria; kingdom Pseudomonadati; phylum Pseudomonadota; class Gammaproteobacteria; order Alteromonadales; family Shewanellaceae; genus Shewanella; species Shewanella psychropiezotolerans. Next base: position 325,376 of record NZ_CP041614.1, on the reverse strand, counting down.
GTATAAGATGATGCAGCTAAATTCTCAAGCGCTCAATGAACTCAAAGATTGTCAAAACAAGGAAGTTATTCGCTTCGGTGTTCCTACCGATTACATTAATCGTTACCTCGATAGCTGCCTACTTGAGTTTATTCGCGAATTCACCTGCATCGAATTAGTCATAGATACCGATGTGAGTGGCAATCTCTATAACCGTCTGCATCAGGGCGAGTTCGATGTTATCGTCGCGACTCACTGGCAAGCGCCAGCAGCAGGACATGGTGAACTACTGTTTGAACGCCGCTTTCACTGGGCAGCGGCCAAAGGCGGCAATGCCCACAAGCGCGATACCGTACCTATGGCACTCTACCCTGAAAACTGCCCTATTCGAGCCCAGGTCTTTGCCAACCACCAGATATCGATGCGTCCAATTAATGTTCTGCTTTCCACTCCCTCGCCAACGGCTCTGTGCATGGCAGTTGAGAACGATTTAGCCATTGCACCTATCGCAGAGTTTCGCATCAACGATAAGATGGAGATCCTCGATCCTATCGAACACAACCTGCCACCTTTGCCGGTATTTAATGAGTCCCTGTATCTCAATCCAGATACACAAACTAAAGCGACTAACCAGTTAATCACCTTGATTAAGGCAAACACTGAAAAGTACCAGAAATAACTCGTTCTTCAATTCTCACCCACAAAAAAGGAGGCTTTAAGCCTCCTTGAGTTTCTCTTGAGAATCGTTGCTTCAGCAATAAATCACTTAACCCCAACATTCTAATTTTATATAGTTAAAGTGTATATTTAACCGAGAACGTCACTCGATTTAACTCACCGTCATCACCATTTTGCTTCGTGTTTTCAGCGTACATATACTCAACACCGACGGTCAAAGGCTTAACCGGTGAGTAGAGTAAATTCACATAACCAGAATACGATTCTTCATTCACTTCGCCACCCGTTAACGCGACATCATTATCGGCTTTAAAACCTGAAATAGTTAAACTTGAGCGCCACTTATCATTCCACCAATGACGATATGAAGCAAAACCACCGTAGGAACTAATGGCTTCAATATCACCCTCACTATTTAATACACCGGCATTGGCATAATTGAGCGCCATATAGCGGCCCATACCTTCACCCAGCGTAGCTGAAAGTTTGATATCGTCACTACCAACCGGAATGACACCGGTAAAACTGACACCGTAACCCATCTCCTGAGTATCCAGATCACCCAGCTCAATGTTTAGCTGTCTAGCTAAACCGGCAACGGTGAACTTAGCACCACCTTCCGTTTTAAAATTATAACGCGCAACGAAATCTGGCACCATGCCACTGCCGCTGGTAATACGAGGACCACCACCATATGGAGTCACAGTAGTCTCAGGATTCTCTAGTGCAAACTGGAAGCCTCCATTGGTATAACGAACCATAGATTGACGAACAAACGGCGTGCCTTCAGCCGCGCCGACAAAATCTAAGTTCTCAGGAAGCGCGCCAGGGTTTTGGAACGTACTCCAGGTCTGGCCCAGGGTCCAATTATCAAAACTGACGATGGCATGACGAATACGAGGAGAGTAACTATTTGAAATACGCTCATTACCATCTGCATGGGTCATGAAATCAAGTTCGATAAATCCACTTAACTTATGACCATCAAGATTTGTACTGGTTTTGAAGTTAAAACGTGACTCGCGAGCCTGAAAGTCGACAACTTGCTCGCCATTACCCTCTGCGCCATAAATAGCACCTGGCACATAAAACTGTCTGGAAATGGCCCCTGAACCCGGGGCACCATTGCTGTAATCACTGAACATGACGTCCGTTTTTACATACCCACCAAATTTGAATTCTGTATCTCCAGTTTGTGCAGTCGCACATGGAGTACTTAAGGCAACAACTACAGCTGTTCCAATTAAACTAAGTCTTCTTTTTTTTTGATTAATGAGAGTTTTCATCGACATATTTCTTCCTGAAAATATACTATTTTTCATCACATCACCGTTATATTCTTATTGTTAAAATGACCTTCCCTGAAAAGAAGTTAATTAAGGGAAGCTGTTTCACATGAGTGCCGCTCAACACTAATAACCGCATGAAGTCAGCTCTTAGGTTTATTGGCAAATCTAATTACCTAAGCCAAAGTCATTTCTTGCAAGGAACAAGCGACCAAGCGCTTGTCATTGTGAAAAAGCCAACCATATTCAGAAAACACAAACTAAATATGGCTGGTCGCTTCGGTTCAGACCGAAGGTGGGAAACTAACTAAACTTCAGCACACTACTCTTTATGCTTATCAAACTTAAAAGTATGACAATTGCTGCACATAGGCTTCTTAGGCTTATGTTCGCCATGACATTCCTGACAAGGAAGATCCTTACCATAGTGCAGATTATTATGTGGATTCTGCCACCGATCCTCTTCGCTACGTGCAGTCTGCTCGGCTAGGTCATCAATATCATGACACTGCAGGCAGGCTTGATCTGATGGAAATTGCTTGATGCCATTGTCATGACATGTCTTACAATCCTTACCAATCACCTCTTTATGATGGTCACGCATCTCTACCGCTTGAGCCGATAAACTCACTAAGCCAGTTAAGACCAGTGCGAGTACAATATTTAGTTTTTTCATTATTGATTCCTCTTATTACAGGTCTAATTAGGCTTTCATCATGCTGCGTGCAGCTGTCATACCCATCACCATACACTCTGGAATTGAGCAGCTACCGAGACGGCTTACCCCATGGATCCCGCCACAAACTTCACCCGCAGCATATAGACCTGAGATAGGTTTTCCCGTGAAGCTATCTTTAACCTCAGCTTCAGTATTCACCTGTACACCACCTTGGCAGTAATGCACTTTCGGCCATAAACGAACCACGGTAAATGGTGCTTGGATATACTTGTCCTTCGCCTTAGTCATGTTCTTACCGAACTGCGTATCTTCGCCGGACTTAACGTAGCTGTTGTACTCTTCGATCTGCGCCTTAAGCGGCTTCAGTGGTACTTCGAAGTGCTTGGCTAATTCTTCAATCGTGTCAAACTTCCAACCTACATTGTACTTAATCACTTTCTTGGTATTAGGATGCTTCTTTGAATCCTTATAGCTGGTGATCAAGATAGGAGGTAGCGCCTCACCTTTCTCATCTCGACAGCCCAACTCGGCATCGGCGCGAGTCTTACGGTCAGCAATTTCATTCATGAAACGCTTACCGGTCAGACGGTTGATCGCCATTGAATGAGGGAAATTATAGATAGAGTAGTTAGACACATAACCGAACCCACCTTCATCTGGTGATGCCCAAGGGCCTGATTGGATATGAGCCAAATGCACTGGGATTGCACCTAAACGGAACATCTCATACATACCTTCACCAGTCGCACCTGGTGCGTTAGTGCAACCCACTTCAGAAGTTAATGTCGGGTCTTGCGCCATACGCAGATCAATATTCTGAGCGAAACCACCAGTCGCCATGATCACACCGCGCTTTGCTCGGATCTTAATGACTTTACCTGGCTGATCTTCACCGAAATGGTAGTTTTCACGCATTTTAACGCCAAGAATTTCGCCTTTCTCCCCCACTAAGAAACCTTCGAACTTAGAGCGATTATGGGTCTTAACACCGATCTTTTTACACTCTTTATAGAGAGGTTGGGTGATACCGGCGCCACAGCTCACAGTAGTCTGGTAAGTACGGGCAACCGAATGACCACCTAACTGCTGTAAGTATGGATGAAACTCGGAGCCCGCATCCATAGTCATCTGTAGCGCTTCAACTGCATGCTCAGCCACATGTCTTAGTAGCGCCTCATCGGCAACACCACGGCCCGACTTCATCTGATCAGCAACCATTCTTTCTACTGAGTCCTGCACACCTTCTTTCTTCTGCATAGGCGTACCTGGAGCTGCAAAAAGGCCACCATTGATAGCTGAGTTACCACCGAAATATGACATCTTCTCGAAGATATGAACGTCTTTTGCACCTTTACGTGTGGCTTCGATTGCTGCAGCTAAGCCAGCAAAACCAGAACCAATAATTAGCACCTCAACTTCTTTATCCCATTTAACTCCGTCCGCTTTTTCAGAAATGGCCATTGCTGGTGCTGCTATTGCCACGCCGGCAGCAGCTCCCATTCCTTTTATGAAATTACGGCGTCCAAGCAGATTGTTATTGCTCATCTGTCATCACCCTTTATAGTTTTTTTCGACAAGATGATCATAAAGGTGGAATCAGTTCCAAAACGGGAGTTACAAAACAGTGTGCCAAAACATTTTGATAACATTGTGAAAGTTCAGACTAGGTTCAAATTCACGTAAAATTACAACTTTAGAGGTATTTTGGAATCGATTCCAAAGTCAGATAAAGAGCTCGAAAGGTAAGGAAAACCAAGCGTGGGTCACACCATGGTGTTAGTGTTATGAGAAGAAATACCTAAATAAGTGTGTATGGAACTAGAAGATATCTACCGGCAGGATCTAAGTTTGCTAATCGCATTACAGATCTTGGTTGAAGAGTGTAGTGTTACTCAAGCCGCTAAGCGCTTACATCTGAGCCAATCTGCCACCAGCAGAATTTTAGCTCGTCTGCGAGAAATGCTTAATGACCCTCTCTTTACCCGTGTAGGACAAAAATTAGTACCCACTCAATTCGCCCTAGATTGTTATTCACAGTTACAACAACCTACAGGGCAATTGATTGAGCTACTGACTCCCAAAGAATTTAACCCAAGTGAATGTCAGCAAAAATTCACCATCGCCGCCACAGACTATGCGATGCAGGCCCTAGTGCCTTTCGTACTACCAGAAATCTACAGTAAAGCCCCCAATATCAAACTCGAGGTCATACCGGTTCAACATAGGGAATTACAATCACAATTAAGCCAGCAAGGAGCTGACCTGGCTATCTGTCGGGCAATCGGTCAAACCCTCCAGCTCAGTCAAGAATTTCTCGGTAAAGTCGGCGTAAGCTGCCTATTATCGCCCGAGCATCCTTTGGCTGATTCAACCCTCACATTAGCAGATTACCTGCACTTCCCCCACGCGACCATAGCCATCAGCGATGGTGTGAAGGCCCTGGTTGATTCGGCTATTGTGGCACATCCCGATCGTAATGAGCTACTAAGAACCTCTCATCTAGACAGCGCGCTAGCTTTATTAAAATTTCATCCTTTGATCATCACCTTACCTGAGGGTATGGCTGAGCTTGCAGCATCGAAGCATAGACTCAGGCTTAAACCACTTCCTTTTGAGATCCCAGCATTAGACTACAACCTATTTTGGCATTCCAAATCTGAGCGGGATAAAGCCCACAAGTGGTTAAGGCAAGAGATAACGGTTTTAATTCGTCAGTTGCTTAAGCAATAATCCAGACAATAAAAAGCCCAGCAAAATCTGGGCTTAGATAGAAAAGCGACGGAGCAATAACGTTAAACTTTAACCAGTACTCGGCCAGTGACTTGGCCTTTAACTATCTTATCGGCATAGGTTGCGACCTCATCGAGTTCAATGGTCTGAGCCGCTTGCTGATAGTAACTTTCCGGTAATAGCTCTATGACTCGCTCCCAAGCTGCTTGGCGTTTTTCCAAGGGACATGAAACCGAATCGATACCGAGTAGGCTTACACCACGTAAAATAAACGGCATCACGGTTGTTGGCAGTGCAAAACCGCCTGCAAGACCACAAATAGCCGCGGCGCCGCCGTAGTTCATCTGGGCCAGCGCCGTTGCCAGCACTTTATTGCCTACGGTATCGACGATACCAGCCCAGCGCTGCTTCTCTAATGGCCTAGAATCTTGCTCTAGCTCGCTACGTTCGATCACTTCACTGGCTCCGAGTGAAATCAACAACTCGCTGTTTTGCTCGACTCGTCCAGAGCTCGCCACAACCTTATAGCCCAGTCTCGCAAGTAAAGATATAGCTACTGAGCCCACGCCACCGCTAGCACCTGTCACAAGAATCTCACCAGATTCAGGTGTGATCTTGGCATCTTGTAATGCCTGCACACATAACATGGCGGTTAAACCCGCCGTGCCGATCATCATGGCCTTCTTGGCATTACAAGCTTGTGGCATAGGGACTAACCAGTCGCCTTTAACACGAGCCTTTTCTGCCATGCCGCCCCAGTGATTCTCACCAACTCCCCAGCCAGTCAAGATAACCTCATCACCCTTTTTATAACGCGGATCGGCTGATTCACTCACCACACCGGCAAAGTCGATACCAGGGACCATAGGGAAATTACGAATAATACGGCCAATTCCAGTTACAGCCAGTCCATCTTTATAGTTCAACGATGAATAAGCGACATCGACTAACACCTCACCTTCGGGGAGATCAGACTCTTGGAGCTGAGTGATGTTTGCTAGAGTACTTTTGCCTTCCTGAGTTAAAACCAGTGCTTTGAACATGATGAACTCCTCTGAAATAATACTGCTAGCATAAAGCAAAAGTCATCATGCTTAAATTGCATTATTTGCATATGTTACATGCATGGAAGACATAGATATCAATTCCAAACCTTACCAAACAGAGTGCAACCGAGTGACAAACCAGAAGAGCGATTTGTCACTCTGATTCAAACTCCAACTTAGTTGTTTAAACTTATATTCAATAGCATTAAACAGAGTCTTTGATCGCTTTGAGTTTGTCGGCTTGGCCCCAGTAACGGGCAAACTCTTCCAGACTCATACCCGACTTATTGATTAGGCTCTCATCACATTCGTAAGAATAAAGCAGACTGACAATACGAAACTCAGCCTTAATCAAGGCCCCCATGATCGCTGTATTACCCCGTTTGTCTTGCACGCAAGCATTGGCCCCTCGCTGTAACAGCAAGTCGGTTACCGAATATTGTCCGGCATATGCGGCGACCATCAGAGCGGTGTAGCTCTTCTGATTAGCTTGATCTATGGGGAATCCAGCATCGATAAAGGTACTCAATACTTCAATATCTCCCACTCTGGCCGCGGCGAAGAAGTAGTCGCTCAGCTGCTCAGGACTCGCCAGAGTCTCGGCGCCAGTGCCGACAGGTTTAGCATATATAGGCGTAGAAATGACAGCCCACAGAAACACAGATGATATGAAGCTATAGATATTCATGACGGTCCTTATTAATTTTTAGCAAAGAAATTTAAACGGTATTCATACTGACGTTGAGCCAGATATCTCTCCCATTGTGCCGGGCTAAAATGTGCCCTATCGGTTTGCCTCGAGCTCATGAGCTCACGATTCAGCGCATCGAGTCCCTGCCTGTAGCTCTGTACTTCCATAACCTGATGAGCTACTTGTTCTTGCCTGTGCAGGATAGATGTCTGTTGAATCTGGGTCAGGAACTTATCTCCCAGAGCCCGGGTCACAGACTCTCTGTCATAGGCCGAATAAGAATCGGGGATCAGAGTCAAGCCATGCCCATACTTAGCCAGATCAGACTCAAGGGCCATGCTGGCTAAATCATCATGCTGTTCCCTTAATAACTGCTCGTATGCGTCGATGAAGCCGGATGCATCTTCCTGCTCGCTTAATTGCTGACTCTTTAAAGTGAATTGGTATTGTGCATATTCATCCTTAAACACCAGCTCGGCATCGTCACCCCAGACTTGCCGATCGATATATTTGACCTTGGCTATTTTTTGCTCCAAGGAGATATCCTGGGACACTAGCTCCAGCCCCAATAGCTCCTCTCTGGCCTGCTCATTCTGTAAAAAGTGCTCCAGCAGCACATAACGTTCTTGGCTCAGATATCGCTTCTGCTCAAGCAAGTCCTGATCACAGTTATCTTTTGCCACACAATCCCGCCAGAATCGGGCTAAAAGAGTCACTAGATCCCTGCCGGCACTTTTCTCGATCTCCCTGCTGCCCTGCTTGTCCAACTGCAGTCCACTCGCAGACAAGAACTCTGATCCCATGGCTGCAGGGAACTCCTGTACTTGAGTCGAGGTTAACTTTGTATCTGTAATGCTTGAGTCTGTGGCAACTGGAACGAGTGGCAGCCCAACCTCCCCTGCAACAATCAGATAAACCGCGCCGCCCCCCAGAGTGGCGATGAGTAAGATTCCGATATATTTAGTGTTCAACATATTCAGTTAGCCTGCTAATACAAGACTGTGGTCACAGGAAAATGGTCCGACAAGTTCCAATGCTTCCACAATCGGGGATCTGTGGTTCTCGGCACTAATACCCGATTAGTATTATTCGGCTTGGTTAGATATTCATTGCTGACCACTATGTAATCCAGATATTCGACATTTTCACCACCCGAAGCTGGCGCACCGGCGAATTTATTGACTCTTGGATCGAAGGTCGACTCAGTATATCCAGCATACTCCGGCGCCGAAGCGTCTAAGTTGGCCAGCATATTGGCGTAGTCATCCTCAAACTTCCGCTTATTGACATTAAAATCACCACCATAGACAACCATTTCATTGGCAGGAATATTCATCGAAGAAGCAAACTCGCGTATCTGCCTGAACTGACGTTGGCGATAATCACGGGCCGTATCTGTATCGAATGAGGCTGTATGAGTGGCGAACAAGTGATAGGCCTTACCTCCCTTTATCACCTCGGCGTAATTGACCCCCTTATCGGTAAAGCAATCAGTGCCGGTGCAATCGGGGAACACGTACTGACTCTGGTTGACTATGGGGAAGCGACTGACTAAGACCACTCCACCATCATAGATGTTAACCCCGGGCTTATTGAGCATCTCGGTCTGGAAGGGATATTCCTCGGCCAACTGACGCAAGAAGTCTCCCCGCCCAGATGCAAACACCTCCTGTAGCATCAAGACATCATAGCCTCGCATATACTCGGGTAATATGGCTAAGCGGTCTTGGATATGAGAAGCAATAACAGGTAAGGCCCAGATGTTATAGGTCATCACCTTGAGCAAGTCTTCATTGTCATCCTTTTGCTCGTCTATTTTCCCCGGGGTGAGAGCATAATAAATATCATCATATCGTGCGGTGTTGTCCGCCTTGAATGACAACTCTGAAAGTCCTGAATATGGACTGAATGTCTGATACCGATAAATATCGCGATTGTCTTGCCATTGCAGATCTAAATCGTCAGCGCTGGCACCATGCTTCATGGTCGAATTATACCAGTGACCCTCGACTCTCTGATGCAAGGAAACAGACTCCCCCAGCTGATTAGTGAGCCGGGTTTCAAAATTGTAGTCTTGCCCCGACTCAACCCCTTCCCAACGATTAAAACTCAGCACTACTTTGGTCTCCCAAGGGCCTAAACTGTCCGTGTGTTGTTGCCATTCATTGCCTTTCTCCAGTCTACCCGAGCCGGTATGGATAACATCCACTGAAATTATCTGATCTGAATTATTGGTAACATAAATGTCACTGTCGGCAAGCGCTGGTAAAACCCATAAAACGGATATGCCAAGGGCCAGAATGGATTTTTCTAATGGGTTCATATCATTTCCTTCGATTAGAATGCATTAAATCAAATTCCCCCGAAACAAGGCGATATCGCCTAACGCTAACTCCGAAGGCTTGATGCAGAGATCTCGATATTATGTTGCTATTTTCCGGCACTATTTCGCCATAAGATCATGACTGAATAATTACACTAATATGAAACCTCGCACGGTTTCCGCTAATTTACACCTACCCATTAGAGTTAAATAGCAAAAGCCACCACCTAAACAGATAAATAATCTAAGAGCGTGAGCTCGGTTATATCGAGTCCCCCACCAAATACATACGGGTAAAATTCGGGAAATGCCCGCAAGACGCACTCTCTAAACAGGGCAGAAAAGAGCTTAATATACGTCTTGCGGGACTTAATGGATCACAGCTTGGTACGAGTTAAGTCATGGCTACATCTTGGCGCTTTGCTTCACGTCACTAAGGTTACCGTCTACCGCTTTAGTTAACCTTTGACCAAAGTCTTTGTCGGCGCGATAAAAATGACTCAGCATCTGTGTCTTCACGTTAATGTCACTGACCTTACCTAAGTCACCAGCTAGGTTAGTGATCAAATCGGTTTTATCCTGCCTGCTTAAGCTACGGTAGAGCACCCCAGCCTGAGAGAAATTATCCTGTTTAGTGATGGCATTCTGCTGCACATACCCAGTAAGTTGAGTGTTTACCGCCTTATACTGTTTATCTTCGGCTAGATCTAAGTGTGCACTCGGTTGATAATTGATATCGGAACGAGTATTAGCGTAGTTTGCAGCGCCTTCCTGATTGTGATTTATCACCTTCACTTTTGCTCTGTTGATAGGCAGCATGGAATGATTCGCCCCTAGACGATACATCTGAGTATCGGCATAAGAGAATATTCGCCCCTGAAGCAGGCGATCTTCCGATGGCTCGATTCCGGCAATCAAGTTTGCAGGTGAAAATGCCGCTTGCTCAGTTTCCTGAAAGAAATTATCCGGCATTCTATTCAACGTCATGGTACCCACCTTAGTCTCGGGAATATCCAACCACATCTTAGTCGCATCTAATGGGTTATAATCAAAGTCACCTAACTGCTTTGACGATAGCACTTTCACATAGAGATCCCACTTAGGGAAATTGCCTTGACCTATCTCTCGATAGAGGTCATCAGTCATATGGTTAAAGTTTTTACCTTGTACTTCAGCGACTTCATTAGGACGAAGTCCTTTTACACCTTGCTGACTCTGCCAATGAAACTTGACGTAATTAACTTTATTGTCTTCAGTCACCCATTTATAGGCATGAACACCCCATCCATCCATTTCACGATAGCTTTTTGGCGTGCCTAAATTGGTATAAACCCAGGTCAACATGTGAGTCGAGCCCGCTTCGTGACTAAAGAAATCGAAGAATCGATTGGGATCTTGAATATTGGTCACTGGAGATGGCTTAAGAGAGTGCACCATATCTGGGAACTTAATCGCGTCTCGAATGAAGAACACAGGCAGATTATTCCCTACCAGATCCCAGTTGCCCTCATCGGTATAAAATTTTGTCGCAAAACCGCGAGGATCTCTTAAGGTTTCAGGAGACCCTTTCGAATGAATGACCGAAGAGAAACGCACGAAAACAGGCGTCACCTTGCCTTTCTCCGCGAAGGGAGTCGCACGAGTCAGTTCACTGAAATCGCCACTGGCAACAAATTCGCCATGTGCTCCGGCGCCACGTGGGTGTACCACACGCTCTGGGATTCGCTCTCGGGCAAACCTTTGTAGTTTCTGTATTAGCTGAACATCTTGCAACAACACACTGCCATTGCTACCGGCTGTAATAGAATTTTGATTATCACCAACACCTGCGCCGTTATCTCGAGTGATAGTCTCGGCCTGAACGCTTAGCGTCAAACCCATAGATATAAATAAAAGGCTTTTGGAAATATGCATATCAGTTCCTCCATATGCATTATCTAAAGCTCTTTTCTGCCTACAAACAGTATATTCAAAAAATGAATTAAAAGAAGAGATCTAAATCGATTAAGGTAATCACTAAATTCTATTAGCAATTATTTAACTCTTAATACCCAATAGTTTTAACTTGCGATAAAGAGTATTACGACTGATCCCCAGATGCTTAGCACACAGGCTGACATTGCCCTGAGACAGAGCATAGGAGGCAATAATGTTGCTATTAACCACGCTTGCTAATTCATTATTCTGGGGCACTGTGACCAGTCCTGTACTCACCTTTTCCTTAGCTAGAGTTTGCTGTAAGTTATCCGGCAGATGCCCCCAGTTAAGCTCCTGCTCGCCTTCTGACATCAGACACACGACCTGCATCAAGTTATCCAGCTCACGCAAATTTCCCGGCCAGTGATAGCCAAGCAACTTTGCCAATAGTGATACCTCTATTAGCTGAAGTGACACACGATATTTTCTGTGGAGTTTATGAATGATGCGCTCGATATCACTGCGCTGCCGCAGTGATGGTAAGGTCACCTGCAAACCATTGAGCCTGTAGAAGAGATCTTGCCTAAACCGACCATCTTTCACCAACTGTTCGAGATCTGTGTGGGTAGCCGCCACGACCTGAATATCCACCTTGTAGCTGCGGTTGCTACCGACTGGGGTGACCTCCCTCTCCTGTAATACCCGCAATAACCGGCTTTGGGTCGCCAGCGGCATCTCACCTATTTCGTCCAAAAATAGGAAACCACCATCGGCTTGACGAATTTTACCTAAGTATCCGCTCCTACTGGCGCCGGTAAAAGCCCCGGCTTGATAACCAAATAGCTCAGACTCGACTAAATCTGCGGGTAAGGAGGCGCAGTTGACTGCAACAAATGCATGGCCGCAACGCTTACTTTGGCTATGTAACTTAGTCACGAACTGCTCTTTTCCCACACCCGTTTCACCTAATACCAGCAGGGGAATGCACTTGCCTACGACCTTATTGGCTTGCTGCCAGGCACGCTCTAATTTAGGGTCTTTAAATCGCACCGCGACTTTATGACCTAGTACCTGAGTCTGATTGGGTTTTATGGCCTGAGTTTTAAGATGCAGGTCTCTATGTTGAGATATGGCTTCACTTTGGGGCCACTGGCTACCAATATAACGCTCGATGTCCTCACCTACACCCGGCGTATTCAACAATTTCTTCGCCATGGCATTAGTGCCTAAGATCTTACCTTCGCTATCGGCGATGACGATACCTTGCCAGCCCGAGTCGAGCAGCGTTGCTTGCTCGGCCAAGTCGATTCGATAGTGACTATGTGGCAGATGACAGAGTAAAGCCGTTTCAACTTGTTGAGCCAGACTGGACACTAATAGTAGGGTTTGCTGAGTATGTCGCTGCTGCTCCGTGGTGATATCTATGGCAGCGATCATCTCACCGGCAGGAGAAAATATCGGACTGGCGGTGCAGCTCATAAATCTATGCTGCTTAATAAAGTGCTGCTCACCAATGACAGATATGGTTTGTTTCGCCTTTAGTGCAGTACCAATTGCATTAGTGCCTTTATGCTGCTCCAGCCAATTAACCCCGACATCCAGTGCAATATTAGCTAGCTTATCTGAATACTTGCTCACTCCCCAATGACACAGCACATAGCCTTCGCAATCAGACAAAATCAGCCGGCTCGAAGTGTGTGACATGAGTTGACTAAATAACGGCAGCGCATGGTTTTCTACCAGCTCTATAAGCTGTTTATGATGAAAATTCCGATCTTCCAGTGCGCCTCTATCTAGTCTCATCTCCTCAGGAAGACAGGCTTCAGTAAGCCCTGCACCTTGGCTGCGTAGCCAGGAATCTGATAGCCAATGCTGCATGTTCTCTTGCTGAGCGCCGAGTTTTAGTGTCATAGCAGTGTTCCATTTTGGCACACTCATGGTGTGCACTTATGCCACAGTGCGGCCGCTATACCAGTGCAACTTCTTGCTGGTTTTCGCACATAAAGACATCAAAAATTAGTTTTTCATCATACTGTTACCTCACAGATATCACAACTCCGGCCAGCTTGGCCCAATGATTGCGATATCCCCCAGGAAAGTAGCACTTAGGTAGAGAAAACTCTTTGCACTTAAAAACAATAAGATACAACAGATGTATCGGCTAATGACTCAGTAAGAGTTAACTAACAAGACAAATTAAAGGACAAATAGCATGAACTACGCACAACCAGGAAGCGACGGCGCCAAGATCAATTTCAAAGACAAGTATGACAACTATATCGGCGGCCAATGGGTAGCCCCGGTCGGCGGCGAATACTTCCAGAACAGCTCACCCGTTAATGGCAAGGTGTTCTGTCAGGTCGCTCGCTCGGACGAGAGAGATATCGAACTCGCACTGGACGCTGCACACCAAGCCAGAGAGTCCTGGGGGAAGACCTCAGTCACAGACAGATCCAATCTGCTACTCAAGATTGCCGACCGTATCGAGCAGAACATCGAATATCTGGCTATCGCCGAAACCTGGGAAAATGGTAAGGCGGTGCGTGAGACTCTCGCCGCAGATCTCCCCTTAGTTGTCGATCACTTTCGTTATTTCGCTGGCTGCATCCGCGCCCAGGAGGGTAGTGCTGCCGATATCGATGCCAATACGGTCAGCTATCACTTCCCTGAGCCATTAGGTGTCGTCGGTCAGATCATCCCCTGGAATTTCCCCATGTTAATGGCGGCCTGGAAAGTCGCCCCGGCACTAGCGGCGGGTAACTGTATCGTCCTCAAGCCTGCGGAGCAGACGCCGGTATCTATCCTGGTACTGGTCGAGCTTATCGAAGATCTGCTACCTGCTGGCATACTCAATATCGTCAATGGTTTTGGCACAGAGGCTGGACAGGCATTGGCCACCAGCAAGCGTATTGCCAAGCTGGCCTTCACAGGTTCGACAAATATTGGTCAACATATTCTTAAGTGCGCCGCCGACTCACTGATCCCCTCGACGGTAGAGCTGGGCGGTAAGTCACCCAATGTCTTCTTCGCCGATGTGATGGATCATGAAGATGAGTATCTAGACAAGGCAATCGAAGGCATGTTGCTGGCCTTCTTCAATCAGGGCGAAGTCTGTACCTGCCCATCTAGGGTACTCATCGATGAGTCTATCTACGACAAGTTTATGACCAAGGTTATCGAACGCGCTAAGACCATCAAGCAAGGCGATCCTCTGGATACCGAGACTCAAGTCGGCGCACAGGCATCCCAAGAGCAATTCGATAAGATCTTGAGTTACTTAGCCATAGGTAAAGAGGAAGGGGCCGAGCTATTGTTAGGCGGCGATATCTGCAAACTCGAAGGCGGCCAGAGTGGCGGTTTTTACATCAAGCCGACTATCCTCAAGGGCACCAACGATATGCGCATCTTCCAGGAGGAGATATTCGGCCCGGTGATCTCAGTGACCACCTTTAAAGATGAAGCCGAGGCACTGGCCATCGCCAACGATACCGAATACGGTCTCGGCGCCGGAGTCTGGACTCGTGATATGAACAAGGCACAGCGTATGGGACGGGGGATCCAAGCGGGGCGCGTGTGGATTAACTGCTATCACGCCTATCCGGCACATGCCGCATTCGGGGGCTATAAACGCTCGGGGATCGGACGTGAGACCCATAAGATGATGTTAGATCATTATCAAAACACCAAGAACTTGCTTATCAGCTACGACATCAATCCTTTGGGATTCTTCTAAGGGGAGTCGACTCCCCTGAGGCAGACTGTCTCAGGGGAAAACTGTGACTTGAGGCATCGATTTTCCATTTTGGAAACAGACGCTGCAGGGTTTTTCACTGTTGGCCAATGAGCTTAGGGAGTAATTTAGTCAGTATCATTCATATATGGATAATGCAGATGACTTCCCAAGACACATTCAGTCGTATAGTGACCGACACCAGCCTAACGCCAAAACAGAAATCGAATTATCTGGCCCTGGAGGCCGAAGCCAGCCTGCCATATCCTCAAGTCTCGAGCGCCGTCAGACAGGCGATGGACTCGGGGATCATCTGCGACATGTTCGAGGGCCATGCCCCCTTTAAGCCTCGCTATGTACTGCCCGACTACGCTAAGTACCTGGCTCAAGGCTCAAAATACCTGGAGCTGGAGCCGGCACGTAATCTTGATGAGGCCATCAATGCCTTAACCATCATCTATCACCATGTGCCTTCGGTGACCAACATCCCAGTCTACTTGGGTCAATTAGATGAGTTGCTGATGCCCTATGTGGCCAAGCTGGATGATGAAACTATCTATAACAAGCTGAGGCTATTCTGGATCATGCTGGATCGCACCTTGCCCGATGCTTTTATGCATGTGAACATAGGCCCGTCAGATAACATCATCTGCCGCACTATCTTGCGTGTTGACGCCGAACTGAAGCAGGTCGCTCCCAACCTCACCTTTATGTACGATCCAGACACCACACCCGATAAGCTGCTGCAGCAGGCAACCGACAACATCTGCGAGTGCAGCAAGCCCCATATCGCCAATTACCCGATACATGCTCAGACTTTTGACGACTCAGGTTTCGGCATAGTCAGCTGCTACAACTCACTGCCGCTGACGGGTGGGGCCAACACTCTGGTTCGTCTCAACCTCAAGCAAGTGGCAATGCTCGCCATAGACACTCAGGACTTCTTCAGCAATACCTTGCCCTATTATAGCCAACTCATGTATGAATTGATCCAGGCCAGAAGTCGCTATCTCCATGAAGAGTCACACTTCTTCACCAGCTTCCTGGTCGAAGAGGGCCTGATCCTGGAGACGAGATTTGCTCCCATGTTCGGTATCTATGGCATGGCGGAGGCAGTGAACTGCCTGCTGGGTGAGACCAAGGCATCATCTAAATCATACGGTCACTGTGAGACCGCCAATGAACTTGGCTATCGCATATCTGCGGCACTGGACAAAATAGTAAAATCGACACCTGTAACCTACGGATACCGTGGCCGAGCGCTGCTGCACGCTCAGGGCGGTATCAGTCTGGATAAGGACGTCACCCCAGGAGTGCGCATACCCTATGGCACCGAGCCGGACCCTGTTACCCATATTCAGGCCTTGGCCGAGCATCACCAGTATTACTCATCCGGGATCAGCGAGATACTGACTATCGATGAGACGGTGAAATCGAATCCACAAGCCATGTACCAGCTATGCAAGGGAGCCTTGAGTCTGGGACTGCGTGAGTTCACCGCTAATGTGGCCTCTAATGATTTGGTCAGGGTAACAGGCTACATGATCAAGCTGTCAGATATCGCCGCCTTTAAGCAAGGAGGTTCGCGTACCAATACCACGGGCCTAGGTGCAGAAGCAGCGGCCAATACCGGCATCTTAGATCGTAAGCCCAGAGTCACCAGTCATGAGCAAGCGCCTTGCTACGAATCTTAGAGCAAGCCTGTGGGGATCCTGTCCAGCAGATGAAAAATGAGAGAAGCGCAACCGTCTCTAAGATATTGAACTTCTCCTGCGTCGACGGCCCCGGCAATAGACTGGTCATCTTCCTTCAGGGGTGTAATTTTGACTGCAAGTCCTGCCACAACCCTCACACCATAGGTCAGTGTGATAGTTGTGGCCTATGCATCCCCTCCTGTCCGGCTCAGGCCCTTTCACTAAGTGAGCCCTATGGATCTGGCGTCATTCATTGGGACACAGACCTGTGCATCAAATGCGATGCATGTCTGGAGGCCTGTCCGAAACAGGCAAGCCCTAAGACCCGGCAATATACAGTGACTCAGCTCTTGGCTGTTATTCGAAAAAATAGCCCCTTTATCACAGGAGTCACAGTCTCCGGCGGCGAAGCCAGTCTGCAACTCATGTTCATTGTAGACCTATTCTCTGCCTTAAAATCCAGCCCGGATCTTCAGCACCTTAGCTGTATGTTGGACACCAATGGCAGCCTGAGTGAGTCGGGTTGGCACAAGCTATTACCTTATTTGGATGGTGCCATGGTCGATCTTAAAGCCTGGCAGACAGAAACCCATAAATGGCTGACGGGCCGGGATAACCACAGGGTGTTTCGCTCTATTGAGCTTCTGGCCAGTCGGGGTAAGTTATATGAAGTCAGGCTACTACACATTCCGGGGAAATCTGACTTCGACTCAGAAATAACGGCCCTGGCTGGGTATCTGCAGCGCCTGCCGAGTTCGACTAAGATCAGACTCAATGCCTTTAGGCATCATGGTGTTAAGGGGGAGGCACTAGAATGGCAAACCTGCAGTGAAGCGGATATGACGGCTCTGGCCGAGGGACTCACTAAACTCGGGATAACCTCTTTAGTCTTACCTTCCGCCTATCTATGAGTTTTTTCTTTAGCTATCCCTAGTCATTCCTTAGTCTAAATTTGTTATGCCGTCTCGCTGCACGCCAATATCTGCTCATAGAGCCAACGTTGGGCAGGATCTTTCATGGCCGCACTATGCCACACCAGGCTATAGGCCACTTCGCCATAATCGAAGGGCAGGGCTCGGTTAACTAGCCCCTTGGCCTGTAGCGCCATCTCGGCCCAGCGACGGGAACAGGTGAAGAGCAGTGCTGAATGGTGACACATCAAGGCTGCGCTACCAAAGTCTGGCAGTGAGATACTGACTTTTCTGCGGCATTGCAGCTGTGCCAGCTGCATCTCAAAGAAGGGAATATTCAGATCGCCGTCGGTGATGCCGATATGACCGTAACTGAGATAGTCATCCAGACTCAACTCTCCTCGCCCCCTCTCTGCTAGGAAATGATCTGGATTCATCAGACATACCATCTCATCCTGAAACAAGGTTTTCCACACCAGCTCATGCCTTGGGACTGGCGGCTGACTGAGATCGTGGGGCAAGATGATAAAATCCAGCGAGCCTGCGATCAGACCATCGAAACCGACACTGTCCTTGGTACTGATATCCAGCCTGATATTGGGTGCCAAGGCAAGCACATGGGCACTCAATTTAGCCGCCAGCAGTTCGAAGGTACTCTCACGCATGGCCAGTGAAAAGCGCGTCTCACAGCTGGAAGGATCGAATTGGTCTTGGCTCAACAGCTGCTCCATATCATAGATCATCTGCTGTACACTCGGTCCCAACCTACGCGCCAGAGGTGTCGCCACCAGCTTGTTACCATGGCGATAGAAAAGATCGTCCCCCAAATTACCGCGCAGCTGACTTAAGGTTTTACTGACGGATGAAGGGCTTAGACAGAGTCGCTCCGCGGCAGCTGTGACACTCAAGGTATCTAACATCACATGTAAAGTAATCAGATGTTTCATGCTGATACGGGATAATTTGACCAGATCCATACACTTCCTCACACCCACGATGCATTGTTTTAATGCTGATTTTTCACTCCAGAATATAAACAGAAACCAAGCCTGGCGTATACTCTAGCGACCGAGAAACAAGACGGAGCTCACCCACTGCGGGTATTTTTTCTTGCCTGCTTTATGTCATAATCTCACTTCATTATTATTTAGGCAGATCAGCATGTTTCATATCGCACTCTATGAGCCCGAAATCGCTCCCAATACAGGTAACATCATACGCCTGTGCGCCAACAATGGTTGCCAGCTACATTTAATTGAACCATTAGGATTCGATCTCGAAGAGAAGAAACTACGCCGTGCGGGATTAGATTATGCCGATCTCACCTGCGTCACCCGCTATAAAGACTATGCAAGCTTCCTCGTAGCAATGAAAGGAAGGCGCATCATGGCCTGCACGACTAAAGGGAGTCGCCCTCATAGCGAACTCAGCTTCGAGAAGGAAGATGTACTCTTATTTGGGCCGGAAACACGCGGACTTCCCATAGAAATCATCGAATCTTTGCCAACGAGCCAGAGACTCAAGATCCCCATGGCGGGAACAAGCAGAAGCCTTAACCTCTCCAATGCCGTCGCCATCATCAGCTATGAAGCCTGGCGTCAAATCGGCTTCGAAGGGGCGTTATAAGCCTTGTGACAAAGTATGCGAGTTCCAGCTAATAGAAATTATCTAGCTCGTAACATAGAGTCTAATTTTCTTCTTGCAGGGATACTCGCACCATCTCGATGCCTCGATAGAAGAGATAACGATCGGTATCGTCATCCAGATATTGAACATTCTGCAACCAGAGCCAGCCATTATCTTTAGGCTCAAACCTGAGTTGGATCAATGCGGGGCGTTTATTCAACTCCCCCTCTCCCAACAAGGTATAGCTGCCATATTGGCGGTATAGGCTAAAGCTTTGAGACTTGTCCTCATTGACTCCATCGAAGTAAATGAGAAAAGTAGACTCACCTCTGCGCCTGAACCACCAGGTTTCACTGAAATTATGATTTGCATTACGACTGACTGAGACTAATAACTGTTGTTGATCTGCAGAACAGATAGCCTGAACTGAAGTCTGCATAGGCTGTTGCTTCAGTTTCGCTGCACTGCCCTGCCAATGACCCGCAAGTGCCGTACAAAAATCACCGAAATGAGCCTTCTCTGCCCAGGATGAAATAGGCATAAATACCCACAAGGCTATCGCACATGAAACGATACTCTTTCTAAAATAACTCGATATCATCTTTGAGGGTAACTTGATGCTGATCCTTATAAAGCTTCAAGGCTTCGTGTACCGGGACTCCTTGCAGTACAAGATTGAACATTTTTCTCTCACAATCAAGTGAATAACTCCCCTCTATCTCTTCTTGGAGCTTTTTCCACGACTCGGGGGAAATCCTTTGCTTCTGGCTGCTAAGCACCTCTTCCATCAATGCCAGCCCCATGATCACGTGTTGCAAACGTTGGGAAACACGATCGTAGAACTGGAACGCGACGACCCCTTCGTTAACGGCTGTTGCTAGGTTTTCACCATGAGATAATACTTCAAACGGCGTGCCTTCGACTTGAGTCAGGTAGCTATTCATCCCTTCCAGATGCATGGCCATATCGGTGAACAAGGCACCTAATGAGGTCACATTATGCTCGCCATCGCTCAAAGATAGTTCTATCTGCGCCATAGCCAACAACAGCACCTTGGTGGTCTCTTGAATATGACACCAATCGACATCGGCATCACTTAAAGGCAGTTCCATCTTAAGCTTGCTAGTCCCTGCATTACTTATTGCCATCTCGACCCTCCTGGTCTTAATACCTTATAAGCATCAAGTGTAGGACAGAGCAAACAAAGCTGCAGCAAGAAACGCTTTAGGACTCTAGCCCTAAAGCTTATTAGACTAACTTGCTATCCTCCAAAACCAACGGCTTTGATGTCTAAGCTGGTAACTTCGCCATACTCGGCCGCAATAAGCGCTATCTTCTCGGCATTACCTATGATGACAAACTGCAGATTCTGCTGCGGGAAGTAAGTGCTGACCAATCTCTGAGTCTCGGCCAAAGTTAAACCGTCCACTTTAGCTTGAAAATCATTGATAAAGCCATCATCGAAGCCATAGAGGTACATATCGGATAGCAAACCTGCAAGCTGGCCACTGGTTTCAAACTTAGGCGGAAATTGGCCTTTGACATAGGCCTTGGCAGAATCTAGCGTTAGTTGGTCTATGCCCGTTTCCCACAGCCTGGCATAAGTTTTCAATGCCAGATCGATAGTCTCTTTGGTCGTAGAAGTCTTGGTAAAGGTACTAATTCTAAATACACCGCCCTGAGAGTAAGCAACAAATCCAGAGCGAGCGCCATAGGTCAGTCCGGCATTAACCCTTAACTCATCATTGAGCCAAGAGGTAAAACGGCCACCTAAGATAGTATTGACCACTTTCAAGCCCACATAGTCTGGGTTATCCCGTGAGATACCCTTACCGCCAATCAGAAAGGTGGTTTCTATGGCATCACTCTTATCGACTAATAAGACGTTCGCAGACGAAAGCTCAGGCTGGTGCGCCTTCAGATTTAGTGCCACGACTTTTTCGCCATTCTGCCACTGACCGAACAGCTGACTAAGTTCGGCTTTCATCTGTTCAGCATCGAAGTCACCAACCACACTGATGGCCGTGTTCCTCGGCTGGTAATAGCTCTTATGAAATGCTCTCAGCTGTGAAATATTTAGCTCGGCTAAAGACTCGCTGGTGCCAGAGGTAGCATTACCGTATGGGTGTGCACCGAAGACGAGTTTGTCGAAATAGCGACTGATCACAGATCGGGGGCTCTCTTTAGCCTGAGACAATCCGGCAATCTCACGTTGACGCAATTTATCGAATTCGTTGGCATCAAAGTTTGGTGATAAAAGCAGACTCTTGATGAGAGGCAACATAGTATCGCTATCTTTAGCCATGAAGTCGGCACCGATATAGCTACCCTCTTTGCCCGCATCGGCATAGATAGAGGCACCAAGGAAATCTACCATCTGCTCTATCTCGGCCTTAGATTTTCCAGCGGCGCCCAGTAACAGGCTTTGAGCCGTCATTGCAGCCACACCTGAAGTCGTATCATTTACCGAACCAGCCCGCACCACAGCACTGACAGTCACCAAAGGCACTTCTCTTTGAGGCATCAGATATATAGTCAGACCATTATCCAGGACCAAGTATTCATAGGCTGGCATGCTGAAACTGCCAGTATCGACGCTGGTACTGGTCTGAGTTGAAGCACAAGCCGAAAGTGCTAATACACTGCCCAGAGTGATAGCTGTTATCAGCTTATTTGAACGCTTAGTGAGATGAGTTAACGTATTCATTCATCTGTCTCCTCTGTTGCTGCCAGCACGGCGACACTACGGTTTGCACGACGTAGATAAGTTTGTGCCACACGCTGAAGATCTGCAGGTGTAACCTTGTTGTAAGCTTCAGGAGCATTAAACAGTTTGTCGAAACTACCAAAATACAGCTCGTAGGTACCAACCGTGTTGGCCTTACCATTGATAGTCTCCATGGAGCGATAGAAATTCATCAACTTGATATTTTTGACCTTCTCCAACTCCTTCTCGGTCACACCTTCACGGGCAATGCGATTGATCTCGCTAATCATGCCTTTCTCAAGTTCGACGGCAGTGATTCCTGGGTTAGCGACACCCATCACATAAAAGAGATTTGGATCGATTGTCATCGGCAGGTAAGTTTCAACTTCGATGGCAACTTGCTTCTCCACCAAGGATTGATACAGACGAGAGCTATTACCCTCACTAAGCACTGAGGAGAGCAAGTCCAGCGCATAGTAGTCTTCATGTGATGTCGAAGGCACATGGTAGGCAAGCATGACATTAGGTGTGCTTACCGAAGCCTTTTGAATATAAGTTCGACGCTCACCTTTTTGCAGAGGCTCAACCGTTTTCACTTCTCTTGGAGACGCCTGCGCCGGAATAGGAGCGAAATATTTATTGGCTAACGCTTTTACTTCGTTGAACTTCACATCTCCAGCAATGACAACCACAGCATTATTGGGCGCATAATAGGTCTTGTGATACTGCACCAAATCGTCCAAGGTCCAGGCTGTAATGTCTGACTCATGACCAATCACAGACCAGCTGTATGGATGAGCCCTAAATGCAATGCCTTTTAGCTCTTCCTGCAGAGTACGCCAGTTTGAATTTTCCAAACCAGTTGTACGCTCAGAGGCCACAACACCACGCTCGCTCTCCACCATTTTGGCATCGATATCCAGATGCCCGATACGATCGGCTTCCAGATCGAAGATGGTCTCTAATGCATTGGCAGGAAACCAATCTGTGTAGACAGTCAGATTTTCTGTGGTATAGGCGTTGTTAGCTCCACCAGCCGCTTCCATTGTACGGTCAAACATCTTAGGGCCGTACTTCTTAGCACCATTAAACATCATATGCTCGAAGAAATGAGAGATCCCTGTGATACCCGGCACTTCATTACGAGACCCTACTTTCCAAAACAGATACATGTTGGCATTTGGAATCGATGAATCTTCCAACACCATAATTTTCATGCCGTTATCCAGAGTAAAACTCTTAATATCTTCGGCTTGGGTCGCTTGCACTGTTGTTGAGACCAAGGCCCCTAACATCAGTACCAGCCCTAAGATTTTGCGAATCATTTTTCGCTCCCTTTTTTTATGTTTAATCGAACAGTTCGACTCTCTGATGCATCCCATAAAGCCAGTTATTTATCCCGACTCGATATGAATGACACGTTTGGTCGAACATATAATGCTAAAAATCGTTAAAATTCAACTGTGACCGAGTAAATAAACAGAAACAAATTGTAAATAACATACTACAAAAAATAACAATGACCTGAATCTTATCTAAGTGATGTCACTGCTAACTGAGTCAATGCTTCCACACCTATGACAAACGCACTCTCGTCGACATAAAAACGCGGAGAATGATTACTTGGAGCAATCTTATAATCTGTCCCTGCAGGTGTTACCCGAGGAAAAAGAACATGCCAGGTGTTTCTAACGCATAATAGGAAAAGTCTTCAGCCCCAGTGATCAAACCCGGTTCTATCAACATTTTCTCCCCGACCACGCCAAGTAAAACAGGCTCCATCTTCTGCACTAGCTCAGGGTCATTGACTGTGACGGGATAGCCTTGCTGTATCACTGTCCTAGCGCTAGCCCCCATACTCTCGGCTATCAATGAGGCAGTATTTGCTAAACGCTTCTTTATATCGGCTCTCATATCTTGATCGAAGGTTCTTATGGTACCGATGAGCTCCACCTTATCGGGGATGATATTCGAACGAATGCCACCATTTATTGCACCAAAGCTCACGACAGCTGGTGCAGCTGTCACATCCACTTGTCGACTTATGATAGTCTGTACACCATTAATGATCTGCGCCGCTGCCACAATTGGATCTACTCCATTCCAGGGACGGGAGCCGTGAGTTTGCTTGCCGCTAACGGTGATAGTAAAAGAATCTTCACTAGCCATTGCTGGCCCGGATCGCAAACCTATCATGCCAGTAGGCATGCTGGAGGTGACATGTAGACCGAATATCTGTTCAGGCTTCCTCTCTGAAAATAATCCTTCTTTCAGCATAAGTTCGGCCCCCCCTCTTCACCGCTTGGTGCTCCTTCCTCAGCAGGCTGAAAGATGAACATCACATCACCATGTAAGTGCTCTTTGACCTTAACCAGACTCTGAGCCACCCCCATTAAGATAGCGACGTGAGTGTCATGGCCACAGGCATGCATCACCCCTACTTTCTGTCCGCGATAGGTATCTATCGCCTTAGATGCAAAAGAAAGATCTACCTCCTCTTTCACAGGCAGAGCATCCATATCTGCGCGAAGCGCAATCAGAGGACCTGAGTTACCTCCTTTAAGAATGCCAACAACGCCTGTATGAGCGATATCGGTTCTAACATCTAATCCTAAGGAGATTAAGTGCTTCTCAATTATCTTACTGGTTCGAAACTCCCGATTTGAGAGCTCTGGGTACTGATGAAGATCTCGTCGCCAAGATATCACTTCACTCTCAACCTCTTGAGCCAAACTCTTGGTATCTATCAGCTCCTTTGCATGAACAACTGATAAAACCGAGCACGTAAAAAATGCAGCTAATGAAAACCTAACGAACAAAATAAAATTTTTAATTCTTAGCATATTATTCCCCTATCTACGCCTTATTTTTCTTCCTGAAATCTCCCTGTATAAGAAACTAAAAACGCTGTAATTTCAAGCGAACAGGCGTGACCACACCCTTACACTTCTAATTTTTATTGGTTCTAAAAATGGTTTTATAGCCAAAAAAAAACATCAATTCAAAGTTATACGCTATGGTTTAAATAGAAAAATGGAGAGTAACAAGTGCCTCAATCACAAGCTTACGAATTTTCTTATCTAGATAATATTGCCTGTAATACTGAGGTGCATATTCAGATCCTAACCCCAACTCAGCCTATACGATTACGAACTAGGCTTGTCGGTGTAGATCCACATGTATCCATAATATTGGCCCTTGGCTCTGACAAGCTTTGGCAACAGGCTAGTGACTTTATTGTTCAAGATCAGGGAGTCATCATACGCATTGTCAAAACTGATGAACCCGATGCTAATGTGATTGCCTTTAAAACCTGTATCCAAAAACTCATCAACGGTTCAGGACGATGGTTGCTTGTAGACTATCCTAAGGAGATACA